>JALEIO010000118.1 GCA_022769845.1 Oscillospiraceae bacterium | reverse complement strand
ACAGTCGGGTCTTTGCAAAAGCGCACAATATCTGTATGAAGCGGTGTTATATGTTCTTGCATAAAGCCATATAATAGACTGTGACCTTCCGTATATAGCACTGTTCCACATATCGGTTGCATTAAACAACGCCGTTTTCCTGTCAAAATTTTTAAATTTATCGGGCATAATATGATCTTCCGAATTTACTATCGGTTTGTTCGCAATAGACATCATATATCTGTAAGCCATTATTTTGCCCTGAACAGGCTGATTTGCCCTTGTATAGCAGGCATACGCGTCACAGCCGAACATATCCGACAACGCCGCTGTTTCTTCGAGTATTAAGTCGCCCATTCCCATAAAGCTTTTCATTTCAGAATATCCGTTTGAAACCATTGTTTTGTAATGTATTCTGATATTCGGCGCATAGCGTTTTACATTTTGGGTAATAAACTTCTGAAAATCAATCAAAATACCGTCATTAAACTCTTTAAAATCATAATAATACGCCGTTGACGAATATGCTTTAGGCATTTCTATCTCGTCAAAATCTGTATAGCTGCTTAAATATATTTTATTGATATACGCTATGTCGCCGTTATATTTTTCTTTAAGAAAATCTCTGTAAAGAGGGGTAAAATATTCGGTATTTACAAGCGTATTAAATTCAGGCTCGTTAAGAAAACATCCCGATGTAACAACATCGCTGTATGAATTAACTATTGGAAGAAGATTCTTATAATAAATCTCCAGTATTTCGCGAACCTTTGGATGGTGAATATTTATAGGAGCATACGGCGAATACTTTGCTGCTATTTCAGGATATTTTGCCATAATAAACGACGGAAAATCGTGAACAGTCATACCCAAAACAACAGGAAGATTAAGGCGGCGCGCTCTGTCTAATGTATCCTGAACATACTCTAAATATACATAATCAACAGCAATTTCTTCATTATCGCCGTAAGGTTCTGTGTAATATTCAAATCCGCTGTTTTGAACAAGATTTTCATCACTTCCTACCTTTTTAACATATACGTTGTCTATAACTGTTTTTTCTGTTTGCTGGTCAATCATAACAAGCAATGCGTGACGCTTATACCCCGCGCCGGTTTTAAAGGTATTGGAATAGTTATTTTTTCCTTTTAAATTTACATATTTAGCATCGGCAAAACTTCCGTCACGTTCTGCAAGCACAAATCTTAATGAATTTGCTTTATCGGTATCTACCGTCATTCCGTATTCATACTCGGTATTAGGCTCAAGCATTACAAACTGTTCAAAATTAGAGCCACTTGCGTCTGCGGTAATTTTCAAAGAACTTTTGCCGCTGATAGGATTTTCTGTTTCTTTGCCTATTTTAAGGTTTGACTTTTCTGAAACAATAAATTTCCAGCAGGAAGGAGAACCCGGCTGCGCAATAATCTGTGCGGGAGAAAGCTCTGAAAATATTCCTAAATTAACGCCCAAAGCGTCAAAATTGTCCCAATCTCCTCTTGCGTCCTGAAAGTTTCCGTAACCCACCAAAAAAGCAGGTTCTTCTTTTTCTTTGCCGTCATAAACTTTTGTGCCGATAAGATTTTTTCCTTCAACCTTAAATTCGGTATTTGCAAGCTTTGGCACAACGGGAGCGGTTTTTTTGCCCGAAAGATATTCGTCACAAAGCGTTTCCAAACCGTCCAGCAGTTCTTCTATACAAGTAATTGTATAGTTCATTTCATCATAATAATTATTGTCGGCGTCCTCTCGTATATACTCAATAAACCTGTTTACGGTGAATACATCTACATCGAGATAATCTGTGCTTATCTCCTTTTTATGACACTCGTCAACCTTATTTTCGACATTTTCAACTCTTTCTTTAAACTCCAAAAGCTTTTCATCAACCATCTGCCTTGTAGGAAGCACCTCGAACGAAATGGGAATTTCAACTTTTTTACCGTTTGACTCAACGTCAACATATATAGTTTTATCGCCTGTTTCATCCGTTTTATATATTACCTTATGCTTTGAGCCGATATTCTTTTTAAGGTTAATGCTATAATCATCAAACCATTCTCCGCTTACATTGAATGAGGCGTCATTGCCGAAATTAACAATGCAGATATTATATACATTATCCGTTCTGCCCATTACAGTGTCGTTTCCGTCTAAAAATGCAATAAACGAATTTTCATCCTCAATATTTTTAAATGTCGGAAATGCCGTATTCTTTTTACCGGAACATATACCCGGTGCAATTTCAAGCATATTTGCACGTCCGTCACCGTCGTTGTCATTTATCGCCATACTGAACATATACTCGTCAGGGCATTTGTCATAATAAATATCCCACGGAATTTTAAGCTCGTATATTGTTTTTGTGCCAACTCTTTTGCCCTTTGCAGCAAGCTTATCGTGCGGAGCGCCGGATCCGTAAACCACAAGCATTTCGCCGGTTTCTTCATCAAACGAAAAGCCAAGCTCTCTGCCGTATGTATCTTCTTTTTTGGATAAAGCAATCTGCAAAGAGTCACCTCTCCAATAATTCGACGCTTCGGGAATTGATATATGTATATCATCCTCCACCGCAGCCAGAATATAAAAATATTCATCATCAAAAGCAAAATATGCATCAGCTCTGTTATCAGGAACTTTTGAAGTAAGCAAAACCGTGTATTGACTATCCGAAACAGGGAAGCTCATTTTTTTATAATCTGCCCAGTCCGACATATCGCCGTCGATAGTTTTTTCACTGCTTTTAAATACAGGATAAACAGGCATAATTGAGCTTATGTTCTGGTATTCTTCATAAGTAAATTCATCTTCAAACGCTTCTGTGGCAAGTGATGTGTTTGTCTCAAAATCAGGGTTTGTGCAAAGGTTTGTGCCGACATATTCGCCATTTGACACTTCATAGCAGTAAAAATCGTCAAACCACATATCTTGAGTACGGCCGGAAAATGTAAATCTTAATTTTGCACTTGTCGCCGCAGAGGTATGTGTATAGCTATATTCAAAATTTTTCCAGTCAAAGCTGTTTCCTATTGACAAAAGCGAAAAAGACGAACCCCAGTCAACCCTTACTTTAACGCCGCTTGCTTTATTTGCCTTTGCCTTAAAGCCGTAAGCATAGGTTTTGCCGGTTGTAACTTTTACAGTTATTGTAAAAACGCCATATTTATCAACACCGTTTGTATCCGCCGTTTCAACACTGCGGTTGCTTACCCATAAGCCTTTTGATTTGTTGTAACCGCCGTTTTCATCAATCTTCCATACAAAATCACTGCCGTTCCAGTTTCCCAAACTAAACCCTTGAACAGAACCGTTAAGTTCATTATCAGCAAAACCGACAGTTGTCAATGAGCTTAAAAATAAGGCTAAAACAGTGAAACACAATAAAAATTCCTTCATAAATTTAAAAACTTTTCTCATATTATGTATCCTCTCTGCTATTTTATTTATTGCTGATTTATCAATTTAACAGGATTAAGCAATTCAAAATTGTTCCATAAAAACATTTTTAAGGTCTGATTGTTTTGCACATCAATATTTTCTATCAAAAATTCTTCTGTATCTCCCGACCTGATATTTTTGGTTATCTTTTCTATTTTTGATATGCTTTTATCCTCATTGTATAACGCTAAAATAAATATCGCTTCAAAATCCTTGTTTAACATATCGTTTTTAACATTGACCTTTGCACTGTATTTTCCGGGTTTTGCTGCATTGTCAACAATGCCGTTTTCATCATAAAGCTCAAAAATTCCTGCTTTTATGCTGTCGGTTGATAACAGCACCGGCTCATAAGGCTTAAGAACAATGCTTCCGTTTACAGTGTCTCCGCTTATCAAATCGGTCATATTTTCAATCTTTTCGCCGCCGCTTGTTACATCAGCCGTAACATTTTCAAAGCTGTAATTACACAAATTTATAAGAGTTTTTCCGTTGTAATTTACAACATCGTATGCAACGGGCAAATAATTTTCCGTTTCGGAATCTTTAACAACAATACTGTCTTGAAAAAGATTGCCTACCTTTGAATAAATTATTTCGGATATATCACTTGTCATATCAAACCCATTGTAGCTTACGGCATAAATATCTGTATTTTTAAAAGCTGAAATTTCATTTTCTCTTGAAGCTTCCAAATTGTTATACTCGTTATATTTTAAACTTGCGTCATCAAAAATCAAAATATTTCCGCCGTTTGAAGCATAATCTGATATTTTATCAAAAGTTGAGTCAAAAACATTTTTTGCACTTACAACCGCTAAAAGAGGGTAATCAGACAAAGCTGCCGAGCCGTCTTTTAATTGATTTTCCGTTACAAACCTTACTTTTTTTCCGCTGTAAGTAAATGCACAGTAAGCGTCGTATAATGCATTTAAATATGCATTGTTATACGCTCTTGACGCGTCGGAATAAAGAACCGCAACATCATAAGGTCTGTTTTTTAGTGCGTTAAGCTTATCTGCAAGACGCATTACATCAAGTGCGGTTTTTCCGATTTCAGAAATAACATCAGGCCGTGTGCCAACCGAATTGTATTTATAATGCGTATTTACAAAGCTTTTGCCGAGACACCACACAACCGTATCGCTTCTTCCGTGTATAACGCCCTGCCACATATCAGAGGCAATATGGTCAGCGTTAACGGCAGAAAAATCAGTGCTGCAATCTGATATAACATGATCCTCCGCATTTACAATAGGCATATCTTTAATAGACCGCATTAAATCGTATTGCATCATTTTTCCGATAAGAGGCTGTTTTTTAGTATATGTGGCATATGCGTCGCAGCCGAACGCGTCACTTAACTGTGCATATGTTTCGAGCATTGTATCTGTGTTTTCAACAAATCCTGAATTATCCCTGTATCCGTTTGAAACCATTGTCTTAAAAAACACGGGTATATCAGATACTTCTTTTACTTTATTTCGCAAAAAGCTTACATAATCGGCAAAAATCTGCTCGTTAAAAAGCTTCCAGTCATAAAATACAGCCCCATCCTGCGAACCGGACGGCATCGTGATTTCATTAAAATCCGAAAAAGATGTACCGTAAATTTTATTTGCATTTTCTATTGTTTTGTGCTTATTTTTTATATATTCATACCAATAGTTATTATAATAACTTTCGTCAATCCTTGTGTCGTATTCAGGCTCGTTTAAAAGACAAATTCCCGTTAAAGCCTTTTCGTTTTTTGCCGCATCGGCAGCGCAATTTAAAAATACGCCGATGGGAGCGCGCAAAGTTTCATCCGTTATATTATACGGCACATATGTGCTAAACTTTTTAACAAGGTCCGGGTATTTATTTAATATGAACTTTGGATACTCGTGTAAATTAACAATAGCCGAAACTGCTATATCGTTTTGTTCCGCCTCTTTTAAAAAAGCAACAAAATCGTTAAGTATTTCGTAATCAACACCGTATTCGTCATTATACGGCTTAATAAGCCTTTCAAAGCTTGGATTTAATAAAATATTTTCAGTTGAATCTTTTTTTCTTAAATATAAATTATCTATATAAGTACCGTCAGTGGCAGCGCTTGCTCCTATGCGGATTTGAAATGCGCCGTCTGATGCTCCGGTAGTAAATTCTTTTTTATAGCTTGTTTTTTCTTTTTTTGAAATATCAATTTTTGCACCCGTTGCTTCTGTTCTTCGTACGGTTATAAAAGCACAATAAGTTTTGTCGCTCTGTGCGTCCGCACCAAATTCATAAGTTGTATTGGGCTCCAAAACAACATTCTGATAAATGTAATCGTAGCTTGAGCCTTGTTTTGCCACAAGTTTAAGCCCTTTTTCGCCTTCTGTTGCAAACTCTCCGGTTTGAGAAAATTCTATTGTTCTTGCAGTTGAATTTATGTACTCGCTAAAGCCCGCAATAAAGCCCGGCGGCTTTATTACATCGCGCATTGACAAAGAATACGAGGCAACATTTGCGCCGTAGGTTTTAAAATTTTTAAGCTCTGCCCTTACGTCGTTATACCCTACATATCCTATTTTAAATATGGGCGATTGTTTTACTTCTCCGTTTGAAATTACACTGCCGTATACAGTGTTTTTATCGGCTGTTTCGCCCGATAATTTATATCTCACAACATCCTTGGGGATTTTTTCTTCGTTTTTATATGCTGTTAAAAGCTCTTTTGTTTCGGTATAAAGCTTTTCAAGACATCCAATCGTATAATCTACTCTTGTTTCATCACCGTATTCAATGTCTTCTTTAATGTACTTTATATATTTTTCTATAATAAAACAGTTTAATTCTTCGTAATCCGTTGCAAATCCTTTTGATTTACACTCGTCAATCAAGGAAGATAACTCGGCATTGTATTCTTCTAAAAGTGCAATTTTTGAAAGCTGTTCATCTGTTGCGGCAAATATGCTTATACTGTTCAAACTTGATAAAATCATAAATGACATAAATAAAGCAGTAATTTTTTTAAGCAAGCCAATCTTCCTTTCTTATTTTTTGCACAGGGATTTACCGTTTTACAAGGCAAATCCCTGTGCGCATTGTTAAAAATTATTCGCAAAAGTTTCTAAAGGGCTTTAAAGGTTTAATGGTATTAAATCCGTCCCACAAAAATGCTTTTAATACATAACCGTTTTCAACCTCAATATTGGAAACCAAAAAGTCCTCGTTTGTATCAACAGCCACTGTTTTTTCGTCATAGTCAAAGTCTATCATTTTGTTATCGGCATCATACAGTGCATAAATAAGAATTGCTTTATATCCTTCGTCTACCGTGTTATTTGCAATGTTTAATTTTATGCTGTATGTGCCTGCCGTTTTAGCGTCAGCCGCTTCGCCGTTTGCGTCATATAAAATATAATCACCTATTACCACCGCAGGCGGAACGGGAGATGCGGTTAAAACAACTGCGTCATCCTGCTCAATGCCTGTTACGGCGTCTGCTTTTGCAACTGTAATTTCATAATTTTGTTTGTTTACAAGGTTTTTAAATGTAAATCCTTGCTTATCTTCATAAAACGAACCTTTAAATTCTTTCTTTCCGTATTCATTTGTAAAGTAAATATTAACCTTTTCGCCGGCAGCAATTTCAGGGTAAGAAACTGTAATTTCTCCGTCAGAAGGAGTTGCGGTAACATCACTTTGTGTAAAGCCTGTAACTTTGTCGCTGTCTGAAATCTCAAAACCGCCGTTTGTAACGAGGTTTTCCGCACCGTCTATTGTTTTGCCGTTTGCGTCACATTTAATAAATGTTACATCATCTACCCATACATCGTCTGCTGTGTCAAACTGGCTGATTGCCCAATTAAATGCTGCGCCTTTTGTCCAGGTTGTCAAGCCGAGCGACGTATCAGCAGAAGGAGAAAATACATATTCAAAATACTGCCATCCATGAGTATATTCAGTGGTGTTGTTTGCGTTAAGCTGTATTAAGTAGAAGTTGTTGCCGTCTTTTGAACCGTCAACCTTCCAGCCCGGAAATGTCTGATTGTTAATTCTTGTAAAGAATGAGTCTGCATTATTCTTTTTAACCCACATACTCATTTTATAATAACCTGTTGTTACATGGTCGTCCAATGCAGGAAGTGTTTGATAAATCTCAAGTTTTTCATTGTCCTTATATTCAGAACGGCCCGAACGGATATGAAGCGAGCTGTTTCCGCTGTGTTTAATGGCGGTGTCAATATCAACAACAGTTTTATTTATATAGCCGTTTGCCTTATTGTCTTTTACTGTCCAGCCGTCTGCAAGAGTGTAATTTCTCTGATTAGCGGACGCATCTGCAGAAAGTATAAATTCAGAAACCGAGTCGTCGCTGAATGTGTTTACAATTTTATAGTAGCGTCTTTCTTTGGCAACATTTGTTAAGTCAACAACGTTTTTATATCCTGCGGTTAAATTTTCGCTAAAGCCTTCTACGGCTGTTTCGTTTCCGTCGGTAATATCATAAAGGTCAACGGATTTTAACGTTTCAACGGGGTTTTTCCACGTCAATGCAACATTTCCGTTTGTTCCCACTGCCGTATAAGCGGTAATCTCTTTATTACCGTATGTAGGGGTTATATTGTTGTTTTCAAAGCTTGAGTTGACCAAAAGCTCTTCGTTGCTGCCATCTCTTTTAAGCGAAATTTCATCAATATAAACAGCGGCAGGAGTTACATTGGAATATGCACTGAAGGGAGTGGCAAATCTGATGGTTAAAAATTCATCCAGCTGTGCCTGTGTAGGAGCAGAAGTGCGGTATGCACCACTTCCTGTTGCGCTTATTGTTGTTGTTCTTGTTATTTCTGTAAATCTTCCGTTTGCGCCTAAGCCGAATGAAAGGCTGTCACCCGAACCGTTGCCTATTGTTTGTGTAACCGAGCTTCCGTTAAGAAGAGAAGTAAGCTTTCCTTGATATATATTTCTCGGGCTCGTTACATTGGTAGCTGTCTGATCAAGCTCATTGCCATCAGCATCTACTGCATGAAGCGAATATTTTAACACATACGTACCCGGCTCCAAAATACCGATACTTTGCGCAGAAAGTCCAAGCCAGTAGCTTGCAGTGCTTGAATTAGGTTTATTCGGATAAACAATTTTTACCGAATTGTGCCCGCCTCTCGCCCATTCATTTGACACTGAAATAGAGCACTCATTTTTAAAAGCATTATGCAAAGTGTCATTTCCGCTATACATAATAAGCTTCCAGCCGTTTATTTCAGCTACCGTTTCTGTTGTTGCTGCGGCAAATGCGCTCGGAACACAAATACATGAAATTATAAGTGTTAGCATAACACACATTGCGCACAATTTTTTCAATAAATTTTTTAGCATAAGAAATTCCTCCTAAAATATATTTTAATTTTGATAAATTAAATTTTACTTAACAATTTGAATTAACTTGATGCTTTTATCTTACAATTACTATTTCTTTTAAGTTTGAACGTACATAGTGCATAATTACATAATCGTCTACCGTCAAAGCGGATGTATCCGCCTTGGTTACGGTTTGTTTTATTTTGCTGTAAATATAAACGGGAGCTGAATTATTAATCCAACGGTACGGCTTGTTCTGCGAGCCTATTACAACTCGTTTGTTTTGAATATCGGCTTTTTGAATTTTGCCTTTTACAACACCGTATCTTTCATATGTTGTATCGGGATATTCTTCTTTTTCACCCTCCGAAAGAGAGTATATTTTTGTATAGCTTTTTACCCTTCCCTGCGTATCTAATACCGGCATAATAAAATCGCCTTTTTTTACATCATCAAACGTGCCTTCTTCGCAGGATACAAGTTCAGTTAATCCGTAGGAACCGTAACCGCCGTAAATATACCCTTCTCTCTCACCGTCGGAATTTACTTTTTTTCCGGCTTTTTCAACAATCATTCCGCCAATTTCTTGATTAAGCACAACCTGATATGTTTCAGGAATTTCAATATAAATCATATTCGTAAAATTGTATTCGTCAAGGTTGTAAGCTACAAACGGATACTGATATGTATTTTTCAAAAACGATGTATTGGTTACGAAATAGTCAAATTCATCTTCTCCGGTAAGCTCGAAAAATTTTACAAATATACGGCTTGACGCATCAAGATAAATATTATCTTTGAAGCTTAAATTTGCAGAATAAAAGTTTTCCTTTTGCAAAGGCTTATATGTAAAATCGCTTCTTCCGATTTCTTCAGTCCTGATTGCGGTTTCTATTTTTGAAACTTCTCCGTTAGATTTAATTTTCAGCTTCAAAATCTGCGGTATAAACGTCTCGCCTCCGAGGTCATTATATAACTCTTCTTCGTCCTCATATTTTTTTATGTCTAAATATGTTTTCTCCGCCACGCTTAATTTTACCCATTCATCGTCTAAAGTAAGAGCTTTAATTTCCAGCTGCGGTTTTACGCCCTCGCTCAAATAAAGCTTGGTTGCAAGCGCGTATGTAATATCGTCTTCTGCTAATATTGCAGCAGCAATGTTATTAAAGCTGTCTACAAAAATGCGGTAGCTGTTTCCGATTGTTATTTCAGGTGTATATTTATTATTTTCTTTTTTATTGTCCAGATAAAACTGTGAATACTCATAATAATTATCGCCGATATAAATACCGTCATCGTCAGCGCTGTCAGCCTTGCCCGAAATATCCGAACGCGTAACGCTTATGCTTATATGCGTATTTTTTATCTGTTTCGGAATATAAACATCAAGAACATCGTATTTCTGTATTTGATTTATACTTATTTCTTCTCCGTTTAATTCTATCTTAAAGTCGCCTTCGGACAATGTAACATTTTTTAAGCTTGTTTTGGATATTACAAAATTTACAATCTTGTTATAAATTTCCGATGCGTTTTCAACCAGCATTTTTTCGGGATTATAAATTTTAACCACATCAAACCGTGAATCAAAGTTGTTGTCTATAAATGTAACGTATCCGTCTTTGGAGATAAAATCCTCTTCTTTATAGTCCCTATAAAGAACGCCGTTATATACAAATGCCGCGCCGGCGTCTATTTTTGCGGTTTTTTCTGCGTCTGTTTCATTGTAATAACCAACCGATTTAAAATCCTTTGCTACATTGAAAATATCTTCGCAGCGTAACGTCAGGGTTTCATTAAAATCAGATGGTTCAATGCAAACAACGGTTTTTCTCGATGCGGTTTTTTTATATACATAATATTTAACATACATACCAAGATATTTTTCGGAATTTCTAACGGTTGAATAATAAATATTTCCTTCTATTTCAATTAGCTCATTTCCACATCCATCTTCGCCGTACAATCCCGAAAAAGGCGTTGCGGTAACTATACCTTCATAAGAATAAATATCCCTGTAATAGCTTATCAAGGTTTCATTTCCAAAAGCTTTTCCAATTACATTGCCATTACCGTCATAAGCTTCCTCCACAAACGGAGACGCATTTAACGTGCGGTAAATAAGAACCGCCGCGTCCTGCCTTGTTAAATAACCGTCTTTGTCTGCGTTAATACCGTTAAGCAGCGACAGCATATTTGCAACGTACAAATGCCCGTAAGGATACCCGCCTTTTTTATCGGCAAGCTCCTTATAACCTAACGCATTTACCGAAACCTTTGCCGCTTCCTCAAGCTTTATAGGTCTTTGAGCGTCTATATTATCTGCGTCGGAAATAATATTTAAGCTTTGAGCAAATTCTGCCTGCTCTTTAGAAATATTTATATCGGTGCTTGTGTTTTCGCTCAAAATATTGAGTATGCTTTTTATATACTCACTGCGGTACATAAGTCTATCCGCTCGGAACTCATCAGTATTATACGACACCCAGATATTAAGGTCTTTAAGCACATCTATTACTGAATTTTCGCTGTCATTCTGCGTTTTGGCAAATACCGAGGGGCATATCTGAACTGCTATTAAAATTGAGCAAAGCAGACACAAAATTCTTTTGCGCATTATTTATCCCCTCCCGTACTTTCTATAATTGATGAATATATAAGCTTTGCCGCCATTGCTCTTGTGCAGGTTTCCTGCGGGACAAATATGCTGTCTCCCATTCCGTTTATTACACCGTTTGCATAAAGGTTATAAACCGATTCTTTTGCATAATCTGAAATATCCTTATCGTCTGCAAATAAAAAGCTTTCATCCCTTTGTTTTTCAACATTTATGCATCGATTTAATATTACTGCAACATCTTCCCTTTTCAAATACTGTCCTGCGCCGAATTTTGAATTTCCGGTGCCCAAAGTTATTTTGCACTCTAATGCGCTTGCAATATATGTATAATACCAGTCGCTTTCGTTTACATCGTCAAAACTGCATTTTGCATTTTCGTCGTAAACATCAAGTGCAAGAACAAGCATTTTTATAAATTCCTCTCTTTTTACCAAGCCGTCCGGCGCAAATAATCCATCACCGATACCCGAAACAATTTTTAATTCGGCAAGCTTTTCTATTGAGTCTTTTGCCCACAAAACCGAATCTAAATCTGAAAAGACGCCGTTTGTTTGAGGTAAATCGGTTATATTTTGATTTTCCGAAGAAGAAACGTTTGAATTAAACGAAACTGTGCTTCCGCCGCCTTTGGATGAGCCTCCGCCATTAAGTGAATCGGAAGATACATAAGTTGCACTGTTATATGCCGACATAAGCGCAGCGTTTATTTTTTCAACAGTTGTAACAGCTTCTTTGTCAATTATCTGTGCAAGCGCTCTTTCTGCTTTTGTAAGATATTCGCCCGAAAGTGATGCAAATTTTTTATATTCGTCGCTTTCTTCTATGCCGAGCGCTGACTTATGCTTTTCCAAAATTTTTGACATTTCGGTAGATACGGCATTATTAAGCTCATATACGCTGTAATAAAATTTGTAATCTGCCTTCATTTTTTCTTCGCTTGAATATACTTTTGAGTTCATACTGTTTGATATATAATTTTTCTTATTATTGTCGCTTATTTGTGAAAACGATTTGTCATCGTATGAGTAATTAAGCTTCTCAAGCGCAAACGGAGCCTGTAAGCATTTTATATACATTGCATATATTGCAGCATTAAAATTAGAACACAGTGTTTCTTCGGTAAGGTTTTCTATATCGGTATTCTGATTAAAAAACGAAATCACACCGTCTTTTTCATTCTGTGACGAAAGCTTGTTATAATCACCGATTGCAATGCCTATTGTTTTTACAACGCTTTCATTTTCGGCATTTTCAATCATTTGCTGAAGCATTGTGGGATTTTGCTTTACAGCGTCCACAAAATTGCTTCTCGCAACGCTGCCCGCAAATTCAAACTCGTAATCTTTGCCTGTAATAATATTGTCGTTGGATGCCAAAGTAACATAAAATACGCCTTCTGCAATATTTCCCTTCATTACATCGGGCATTTTTAAATCAAAAGAAAAATTTCCGTCATCGCCGCTTACTGTCTCATCAAGCAAAAATATGTTTTGAGTTGATTTGTTTTTAACGATAATAGTAACCGTATCGCCTTTTTGCGGTGTTTTTCCCGATAAAATCAATCTTGCATTTTTTATTTCAAATCTGTCTGCCGAAAATTGTTCCGGTTGTGCAAAACAAGGAAAACATATATTAAACAGCATAACCGATGTTAAAATACATAAAATGATATTTCTTTTATATTTCACTATTTTTCCTCCTTTGGCATTATCCCTTCACGCCGCCGCCTGCAAGCCCCTGCATAAAGTATTTTTGGAAGCAAAGATAAAGTATTATAAGCGGTAAAACGGCAAATGTAAGCATAATAAGCATTGTATCGGTAGGCATTGTATCCTGAATAGAATAAATCTGTACAATAATTGTATAAAGCTCCTGCTTTCTAAGTATCATAAACGGCCAGAAAAAATCTCCCCACGCATGTGTTAAAGAAAGTATTATTCCCGTAAATATTATCGGCTTTGAAAGCGGCACTATTACCGTTAAAAAAAGTTTTAATTCCCCGCAACCGTCTAATCTTGCCGCTTCAAGATACGAATCGTGTATGCCGTCAAAAAAGCTTTTAAATACAATAATTAAAAACGAATTTGCCCCTGCCATCATCAAAATAGGTATTATATTGTTGATTAAATTAACGTGAAGTATCGGAAAATCTATTATGTTTTTGTAAGTTGTTGCCATCGCAACAGATGTAGGAATCATCATTGTAATAAGTATAAGACCAAATATAATTCCGATTCCCTTTGGCTTTAATTTGGATATAACATAACCCGCAAGCCCGTTTGAAAAAACCGAAACAAATATCGAACCGCCCGCAATAATCAACGTGTTTATGTAATATCTTTTAAAATTGTATTGCTTCCATATCTCGGCAAAACGGCTGATGTGAAAGCTTTTTGGTATAATTGTCGGTGGAACGGAATAAAATTCTTGCAAGTCTTTCCCTGCCGAAACTATAACCCATAAAAGAGGCGCTATGCTTATAAAACAGGCAATAGCTACAAAGGCAAACAATACCCAATACAAACACTTGATTTTTTTTGTTTTATAATCAATTTCCGTTATTATTCCGTTTCTGTTGTTTTTCATTATTGCCCGCCTCCTTTACTGATTATTGTTTTCTTTTGCTTTTGTAATATTAAAATATATAACAGTAAAAATTATAAGTATCGTCATTACCATAACGCTTACCGCTGCCGATTCATCAATTCTGAAATACTCAAACGCCTTCTGATAAGCATAAATCATAAGCGTTATTGATTCATTATTCGGTCCGCCGCCTGTCATTGTAAGAGGCTGCTGGAATATTTTAAACACGCCGATTATCTGCATTACAATAAGCATTTTCATAAGACCTGACATATGCGGTAAGGTTATGTGCCTTACTCTTGACCAAAATCCGGCTCCGTCAAGGCTTGCCGCTTCATATAAATCGGTGCTTACCGATTGAAGATTTGCAATATACAAAATAGTTTTTGAGCCTATTCCCGCCCAAGCAATACTTATAACAATAAGCATAATGGTAAGCCTTGGGTCTTGAAGCCACGCAAGAGGTGTGCCGCCGAACCTTTCTATAATTGTGTTAAACAATCCTGCGTCACTCGGATCAAACATAATCTTCCACATAACCGATGCAACAATTCCCGGTATCATACACGGAAGATAAACTATTGTTGTAAAAAGCTTTTTCCCGTGCACAATTTCGTTTATAAATACAGCGAGTACAATGGGCATTATCGATTCAATGGGAAGCGACCAAAGCGTATATTTTGCCGAATTTCCCAACGCTTTATAAAACAAAGGGTCTTTTAAAATTGTTATGTAATTTTTCATTCCTACAAACGAAGCCTTTTCAAACCCCTGAGTTTTATAAAAAGAAAGCATAATACCTGAAAATATTGGCTGCCAGAGATATACCAAGTAACATATAATAGCAGGCGCTATCATAAGATAGGCAATATAATCTTTTCTGATGGATTTGCCGGCTGATTTTAAAATTCTTTTAGGTTTATTGCCAACAGGATTTGTTGTCATATCCCTCACTTAAATCGCTCCCTTTTTTAAAATTAGTATGTTTCTTTGTCCAAAACATCTCTTTGGAATGTCTGCGCCGTTTCTTCCATTATTTTCGCGCAGTCCGCATCTTTATCCATTAAAACCTTCTGCATAGCGGTTGACAAAAGTGCATAAAGCTTTTGTGCACCAACAGGTTCTTCACTCTTTGTAATTGTGTTTTCAGCTACAAAAGGAACGTGAAGATAGGGTAAAACATTTGTATATTTTGCATATAAATCGTTTATCTTTTTAACTCTGTCCTCATTGTCCCAAATGTTTATTTCAGAAGTTTCTAAAACAATATTGCCTGCTTCATTTTCGGTTTTTAACGAATCCTCAAGATTTTTGTACGATTCTTCTGTAAGGTTTGGAGATTCACCCTTAATTGCCAGCCATTTGAACGCTGCGTCAACCTGCTCGTCGGTTGCTTCTTTTGAGAACATCCAAACATCGCCGCCAATCTGGCTGTACCGTCCGGAAGGACCTTCGGGCGTCGGAGATGTAGCAATTTTATCTTTATTCATATTAAACAGGAATATAGGCCTTGAAAGCCACGACAAACCTCCGCAAATGCTCATTGCAAGCTGGTCTGTTGCAAAAAGCTTTATGATTTCGTTTTTGTCAATAAGAATATTTTCGGGAAGCACATCATATTTCCATTTTAAATCTTTAACATACTGAAGCGCCGCAGCACCTTCGGGGCTGTTGAAGGTTGCTTTCCACTTTCCGTTTTCGTCTTTTTTCATAAATTCAACACCGAACGACCAGGCAATATTCATAAACTGCCAGCCGCCTACGGTATCCTTTGTCATAATGGCAAAGCCTGCTTTTCCCGTTTTTTCTTTTATTATTTTAGCAGTTTCCGCAAGCTCGTCGTAGGTTTTCGGATATTTTGGCGAACCGTCTTCGTTTACAAGCCCTGCTTTTTCATACAAATTCATATTGTGCCACATTCCTACACCCGAAAGCGTATAAGGAACACCGTAATATTTTCCGTCTCTTTCAACAACTTTAAGCGATGTTTTGTTTGTATACTCCTCATAACCGTATTTTTTGAAAAAATCGGTTATATCCCTTGCATATCCCGCGTCAATAATTCTCTGCGGCTCTGTATAGGCAACACGGTACATATCAGGAAGCTGACCGCTTGACGCAAGTGTTAAAAACACGTCCGGTTTAATTGAAGTTGAATCTTTTTCAATTTCCACTTCGGGATATTTTTCTTTCATCTGTGCAAGATATCCCTCATAAACCTCATACTTTTCAGGATCTGTGTCCTTATTGGGCCAGTAACCTATTTTAAGCTTTACTTTACCTGTTGTCTTTTCGCTCTTCGTGCATGAGCAGCATACTCCCACCGTCATAACAACGCACAGCAAAAGTGAAATAATTCTTTTCATTTCCTTCAACCCTTTCTTTTAATTAAATTAATTTATTTTACTATTTCTAAAATCGGTATTTTTATAACCTTGAGCGACATATTATCTTCTTTTACCAGTTCAAAATAACAATATAAATAATCATCCTTTACACATATATCAGAGTATCCTGCCCAATCGGCAATTTCCATGCCGCTGCTCCATGTTTTGCAATCATCCTGCGAGCAACGTATTGTAAGATGATATCTGTCCGAAGTTCCGTTACGGCAGTTGGAAAAAAATATAGTATGCTTTCCTTTATATTCACAGCTTGCAAGCGATGCAAAACACCATGCGTCAAGCAAATCTTCGTCAAAACCGAGATACTTAAGTTCGGATGCAACATTGGCGCTTACCCCTACGGCTCTTTTGTGATTCAAAGCTGTATTTCGGTAGTTAAACAAAACTTTAGAATCCGAAAGCTCCACTGCGGCTGTTTCGTTTGGATTTTTTAATTCTTCATCAGCGTATAATATTTTTCCCGAGTCCCAGGTTTTTCCGTTATCATTGCTGAATATCGACGCCGACACCGACGGAAAATGCTCTTTCGATGCCGCGAGCCAGACAGGAACAACAAGCTGTCCGTTTTTTAAACATATTCCGTGTCCCGGACCTGCCGCTATGCACTTCCAATCGAAAAACGGTCTGAATTTTTCAAATGCATATGTAATTTCGACAGGCTCGGTAAAGGTTTTACCATCATCGCAGCTTTTTTGATAAAACGCCTTTTCATAATCGCGAAACCACATAAAATGTATTGTATTATCGTTTGAAACAGTCATTACCGGATTATTGATCGTGTGTCCGCCGCTTTTTACTATAATCTTTTCATCCGACCAGGTTTTTCCGCCGTCAAAGCTTGTGTTCATTACAATGTCTATAACTGCCCAGTCGCCGCCCTCTCCGTGACGCTTTTCGCAATAAGCAATAAGAGCGCCGTTTTTGGTACAGACAATTCCGGGTATTCTGCTTTTTTCGGTAGGCGATTTTTGCGTTTGTAAAATGTGTCCCTCATAATTTTTCATAAAATCTTCCTTCCGCCGCTATGTGCGGCATAAACAGCAATGAATATTTATTACCTTACATTCAGCCATACCTGCATTTCGCTGTCGCCTCTGTTGGCAAATGCATAATACGGTATCAATTTTATTTTGCATTTCCTTGCGTTATCAATGTATTTCGAGTAAAGCTCTGTTTGCTCCTCAAGCCGTTTTCCGTCTGCTGTTATCGCATAAAAATTAGTAAAGTCGTCTTTTTCAATTTCAAAATTTCCGTCTGTTAATATCGAAACATCGCCTAAATTATCGCCGTTGTCAACAGCTTCGGCACAAAACACAACAGGTCCGTACATAACTGCCACCTTGCCGCTGTCGTCATAAACCTTGGAGCACGCCCTTACAAGAACGGGTTTCATCTCAAAATCCATTGTTACGTCTTGTATATTTCCAAAATTCATATATCCGTTTTCAAGAGTATATTTTTTGCTTGTTTTATGATTTTCACACCACGAAGGAAGCCGTACGCTTATTTTCTTGCTGCCGTTATATGTAATTTTTATACTGCCGTTTTTCGGATAATCTGTTTCTATTGTAAGGATTGTATTATCATCAAGATTAATTTCGCTGTTTATAAACTGATGAATAAATATGGTGTCGTCGCTTTGCGAGCAAATATAATCACCTATTGACGCAAAAAACCTGTTTATATTCGGCGGGCAGCATGAACATTCAAAAACTTCAACTCTTTCTCTTATGGGCAATTTTCTGCCGTATGTTTCCAAAAATTTTTCTTCCTGCCTGTTAAGCTTTCGTCCAAAGCTTAACGGATTTTCATAGAAAAATTTATTTCCCGAAAGCGAAATTCCCGAAATTCCCGCATTATATATTATCTTTTCAATTATATCAGAGTAAATTCTGTTATTCTCAAGCTTTAACATACGGTTTGCAAACATCGCAAGAGATATTGCCGCACAGCTTTCACTGTAAGCATATTGATTGGGCAAGTCGTAATCAATGGTAAATGCTTCTTTTATTCTTGACGAACCAATACCTCCGGTTACATACATACGTTTTTCGGTAATATTGTTAAAAATAGATTTGCAGGCATCAAAAAGCTCTTTGTCGGAATTAATTTTTGCCAAATCCGCCATTGCGCTGTAAAGATAACATCCCCTCACAGCATGTCCTTCAGCGGTAAACTGTTTTCTCACCGGAAGATGACTTTGGTCGTACGCTCTTTCCTCATAAGAAACATCGGCGTTAAAGTCCTTATCGTTATTTCCGCGCATATCTATAAAAAACTGCGCCAAATCAAGATATTTTTTGTTATTTGTTTCATAGAACAGACGAACAAGCGCAAGTTCGATTTCCTCGTGTCCGCAGGTTACAAAAGAAGCGCTTTTTTCCTCGACAAAAACCTTATATATGTAATCTGCATATTTTATCATACATTTTAAAAGTTTATCCTTTTTTGTTGCCTTTTTATATGCAATCGCCGCCTCTATGAGATGTCCGGCACAATACAGCTCGTGATTTTTTCTTTGTGTCCACTCTTTTCCCGGATCGCACACAGTATAAAAAATATTAAAATATCCGTTTTTATGTTGATTTTTCTCAACAAGGTCAACTAAATCATCAACATATTTTTCAAGCTCATCATTTCGGTTTCCTGTTACGATATAAGCAACGCCCTCTATCCATTTTGCAACATCTGAATCCCAAAAAAAATGAGGTTTTTTATCCATTCCTTCTTTCCAGTCACATTTAAAAGCATCAAAACGGCCCGTTTCGGCAAACCGATTTCTAACCGAATTAATCGTTTTTTCTCCATTTATCTTCTGCAGATCATACCACATTGATTTTTTTATTTTTACTTTGTCAAAACTAATGTTTTCCATAATGTCACAACCCTTAACTTTCTATTGACTTACAAATAAATCAATTGTATAATTAATTCATAATCATTATCACAATTAAATTTTATCATCAAAAATTATAATCTACAAGTACAAAAATTTAGTAAAAAAAGTGAGAAAAAGAGATATGATTACTACCGATAATTTTAACTTGGAATATGTTTATTCAGGGGTTTTTTCTACAGAACAAACCTGGATTCACCCCGAAAAAACAGAAATTACTTATGAACTTATTTATGTCATTTCAGGTGATGTTTTTCTTGAAGAAAACAAACAGAGATATCATCTCAGAAAAAATGATGCAATCATACTAAAGCCCGGAATTTCGCACAAAGGATATTTAATCAGTTCACCTCCGGTTTCGTTTTATTGGATTCATTTTCATACCGATAATTTTGAAGGAATTAACATCAAGACAAATTACATTAAAAACTTTACTGATTCTTCTATGTTTAAAAAGCTTTTGCATGTGGCAAACAGCTCTAACTATCCGAATTATTCGCAGGAAGCAGTGCTTCTTAATATACTTAACGAGCTTGCCGCTTTTACATTACATTCGAAAGAAGATTATAAATTTATACGCGACGCGGCGGAATGGATAAGAATTAACAGCCACACAAAAATATACATTGAAGATATTGCGTCAAAATATATGCTTAATCCGCAATATTTTTCCAAACTGTTTAAAAGGTATTATTCTATCGGGCTTAAAGAATATATAAGCATAGAGCGTATGAATATGGCAAAAAATCTTCTCTGCAATACTTCATACTCAATTAAGGAAATATCTTTTATTATGAATTTTGAAAATGAAAACGAATTTATAAATTATTTTAAATATCATCAAAATCAAACGCCTACAAAATTCAGAAATTCACTTTCAAATACACATATGAATAACAAATAAAAAAATCCACCCGCATATTGATATGCGGGTGGTGTTTCATTTTCTCACGCTCAACTCGGTGTTGTCGGATTATGTATTTTTCGGTGCCTTTTTATCTGCTTTTTAATTGACAAACACATACTTTTATTTGGTTTTGCTGTCCGATATTAGAAATCGGTTTATCACATTTGATATATTTTTGTAATTTATTACACGTTTACCGTTAAAACTTGAGAATTATATTGACATCTCAACAAAGCAATAGCCGTC
>JALEIO010000096.1 GCA_022769845.1 Oscillospiraceae bacterium | reverse complement strand
AGCACGGCATTGGATTTGCAAAAAAGACATATCTTGCGCGGTCGCTGGACGAAACAAATATTGAGCTTATGCGCGGCATCAAAAAGGTTTTTGACCCGAAAAACATTTTAAATCCAAACAAGATTTTTTAAAAATTTAACCATGCAAAATTAAATGCACCCCAAAATTTTATAAGCTTTTGGGGTGCATTTAAAAACGCGTTTTTTCAATTCAACAAAAGACGGAGCAAAAAACTCCGCCTTTTTTCTTTAATTAATGTCGTGAACCTAAAAATAGCATTTCTGTTTTTAGGTGTGAAATTGTAAATTTCACACAAATGGTTTCGCAAAACCATTTGTTCAGTAGACATTATTTATTAATTCTCAAAATCGGCTGAATTTGCTTTCCGTTTAGCGCAAAATCGAGCGTATCGGCAATTTTTGTCATATCGGCGACAAGCGAATTCGGCTTTTTTTCGGCGTCATCCTGCCCGAACGGAACAAAAAATACATTTTTTGTATTCATCAGACTTGCAATGTTTTTTGCGCTTGCCCCCAGTCCGTCATTTGTCGAAACGGCAATAACAAGCGGATTTTCGTTTCTCAAATTCGCCTTTGCCGCCATAGCTACGCACGAATCGGTCATACCGAGCGCGATTTTTGAAAGCGTGTTCCCGGTGCATGGCGCAATGATGAGTGCGTCCAAAATATTTTTCGGTCCGATAGGCTCCGCGCCTTTTACCGATGTTATAATTTCATTTCCTGTAATTTTTTTGATTTCAGCAATAAAATCAGCAGCCTTGCCGAAACGCGTGTCGGTATTATAAGTAATTTCGCTCATTATCGGAATAACGTTTGCCCCTTCTCTTTTTAAATCTTCAATATGGCAAATTGTTTTTTTGAGCGTGCAAAACGAACCTGTTACAGCAAATCCTACAGTAAGATTTTCAAATTTCATTTTTCTGCACCTCCTCAATAAGCATATTGCAAACAGTTTCTTTTATTATTTTTCCGGCAAACTGCGGCGCGAATTTTCCGGGCAGTGAGCTTGCAAGAATATATTTAATCTTATTTTCGCGGCAAAAATTTACGTCTGCCCCGTAAGGATATGAAGCAAGGTCGATTATTACGCAATTCTTTTTAAGCCGTGCAAGACGGTCGGCAGTGAGAATGACCTTTGGCACAGTATTGAAAATTATGTCGAATTCCCAAAGCCGCTCATTTAGCGTGTCAAGCGGCACTTTGCCGTATCCGAGCGCCGAAATCCACGCTAAATCAGATACCTTCCGCGCTTCGACAAAGGTATCTGCACCAAGTGCGCAAAGAGTTTTCGAAAGATGCCTTCCCACTCTGCCAAATCCCAAAACCAGCACCTTTGATCCAAAAAGCGTAAACGGCGTGTTTTCGATTGCAATGCTTATCGCGCCCTCGGTAGTAGGCACACAGTTTAAAACTGTAAGATACTCGCTTTCAAAATAATCAATCAGCCGCACACCGAATTTTTTTGCACTGTTTTTAAACTCTCGGCTTGCCATACCGCAAAAAATCGGCTTTTTTCCCATAAGGCTCAAAAGGTCGTCAATATAAATTTCGTTTGTGCCAAAGGGCGCAGAAACCGTAATCTGATTCTTCGTAACAGGAAGCGGCAAAACGGCGGCGTCGCATTTTTCTATTGCTTCTTCAAGCGTTACGGGAAAAGAAATTTCTTTATTAAAAGAAGCGCTTTTTTTAAAACCATACACCGCAACGTCGAAGCCATCCTCGGAAAACATATTTGCCACAGTAATAAACCGCATATCTCCGCCAATAATTAAAATATTTTTCACGTTATCCCCTCCGCACATTTTTAGTATATATTATGTAAAAACCAAAATTTTGTGCAAAAAAATAAGCGGACAAAATGTCCGCTGCAAAAAAATCATATTTTACCAATTCGTTTTACAATCTTTGACGCCGCATTTATAACCGCAGCCGACTTTGCAATTTGCAAAACAGCCTTTGCCGACGATATTGCTATTATCACAAGCGCGGCTGCTTTTATTAACTTTAAACACTTGCACATAAAAAAACTCCTTTAAAATTTATAGTTTGCATTATTCTTATTATTTTCAAATTTTTCAAAATTATGACGTTTTCACTATATAATTGACAAATGGCGCATTTGAATATATAATGGTATAAAAGGAGCGGTTTAAAATGAAAAAATTATTTTCGTTTTTAATATTTATATTTTTAATATCCTGCGTATCATATGCCGCGAATGAAGTGCGCACAACCGATATTTGCGCATACATAAACAACTTTCCCGTTGCGGCGTATAACCTTAACAATCAAACTGCGGTTTATGCCTCAAATCTTAAAAATTACGGCTTTGATGTTAAATGGAACCCGGACGAACGAAGGGTGGACATAAATCTTTCCGACAAAGAAATTACCGGCACAGATGATATTGTATACCGCTACGACAAAGACGCGGCGGGAAGGATTTTGTCCGGCGCAACAGAAACCGACATTGTGACATATGTTAACGGCAAACTCACCGAAAGCTTTAACATAAACAATTACACCGTTATTTACATAAGTGCGTTAAAAGAAATCGCAAACGTTTTGTGGGACGGCGAAAAGCGAATAGCAAACATCACCGTTCCGAGTAAAAATATAAAGGATTTTGAACCTGTTCCTTACAAATACGATTTTGACGTCGAAGTACCGATGCTTGAAAATACGGTTGACGTAAAAAGAATTGGCACAGAAAAAACAGACGGCAGCATAATTTACAAATATGACGGCGAAAAAATTTATCTTGAGCAAGTAGCAAAATACATTACACTTATGAAAAACTGCGGGTTTGCGTGTCTTGACGACCCGTCCGTACCCGAAAACGAGGTCGCATTTAAAAAAGGCAGCGTCAGCGCCGCGCTTTATCTTGACGGAAATATTTTGTGTTTAAAATTATCATAATATATTTTAAAAACGGTAAAACGGTAAAATGGTAAAATTTTAGCAAACAAAGGAAGGAAGGCAACAAATGTTTATATCAAAGAATTTATCGGTAAACAAAGAAAATCATCTTGAAATCGGCGGATGCGACGCAGTTAATCTTGCCAAAGAATACGGCACTCCGCTCTATGTTATGGATGAGGAGCACATCCGCAAATGTATGCGCGCATACAAAAATTCAGTAGACACGTTTTACAACGGAAACGGACTTATTCTTTACGCATCAAAGGCTCTTTCAACAATGTATATGTATAAAATCGCAAAAGAAGAAAATCTTGGCGCTGATGTTGTGTCGGGCGGCGAGCTTTATACAGCGCTCAAAGCAGGATTTGACAGTGAAAAAATTTATTTTCACGGCAACAACAAAACCTATGATGAAATTGAGTTTGCAATAAACGAAAACGTGGGAAGAATTGTTGTTGACAATGAGCGCGAGCTTGATATTATTGACGAAATAAGCAGCAAAAAAGGCAAAAAAACAAAAGTG
>JALEIO010000079.1 GCA_022769845.1 Oscillospiraceae bacterium | reverse complement strand
TATCCGTTCGCCATTGTGATTTCATAAAAATCAGTGAGCATTGTGTAATTTGCAGTATTTTTCATAATCATCCCTCAAGCGCCTCGGTAAGCCAAAAACCGCCTATGTCGAGTGCCTCGTACATATCCTCGCGTTCTGCTTTTTTAACTGTTTTATCGTCCTTCGATGAAATAAGCTCAATATATATATACTGCGGAATTTCAACGTCCTTAAGCGTTTTTGTTTTAAGCACCGACATACGAAGATAGTATTTATCGTTAACGTCGCCGTAAATTATAACGTTGCCGTGCTTTGTAAGAGGTATTCCCTTATATAAAAGGACTGTTTGCTCCTCCACCTTTTTTTTAGCCATTAAAATCGCTCCTTTAAATTATACTTATTCTATTTTACCATAATTTGCGTACTATGTAAAGAAAAATTTATTGTGTCGTCATATGCTCGTCGTAATTCTCGGTAAAGATGTGACTGCCGTCCTTTTTATTTTCGTCGGTATGATAAAATTTATACTTGTGAATATCGGGCATAAGAGCCGCTTTTATGGATTTTATGCCGGGGTTGCAGATTGCGCCGACAGGCAGCCCCTTATATTTGTAGGTGTTGTAGGGCGAGGTGTTTTCAAGGTCTTTGTAATACACCTTGTCCACATTGTAAAGCCCGTCCGATATGGCGTAAACCACGGTTGCGTCAATTTGAAGAAGCATATTTTCGTTAAGACGGTTTTTGATAACGCCCGCAATTTTGCCGCGTTCGCTGTCAAGCTTTGCCTCACGCTCAACAAGCGACGCCAACACTATTGTATCGTAATCTATATTTTTTACATCGGCGATTTTTGCATACTGTTTTTCAAATTCTTTAAGCATTGTGTCAATAATTTCGTGTGCCGACGCATTTTTGAAAAACTCGTATGTCTGCGGAAACAAAAATCCCTGAAGCTTGTATTTTAAGTCGCGCTTTGGAATTTTACCTATAAAATCATAATTGTAGTCGTCCGAGAGTGCGGCTAAAAACATATCGGCGTTCATAATGCCGTTTTGCTCGAGCTTTTGTGCAATCTGCTCGGCGGAATACCCCTCGGGCACAACAAGCGTAAAGCTTTCGCCGCCGCCCTCGGTGGTAAGCTTTCTTATTATTGTTGAAAGGCTCATTCCCGTGTTTAAATTAAACGTTCCGCTGTGAATTTTGGTTGCGGAGTTTGTGGCTTTAAGCTTTAATGAAAACAAAATTTCGCTTTTTATAAGCCCCGAATTTTTTAGGTTTTTTGCAACTGTTTTTGCGCTTTCGCCATTCGCAACAGAAAAAACAACCTCTTCGCCCTGCTTGTCCGATGTGTTAAAAAAGTCGTTTGCAAAAGGATAAAGTGCAAAAAGCAGCAGTGCAATTATAATAATAAAAATTACTTTTTTCATATTTTCACCTCGATTTTGGCTAATCATCGATATTATACCATATTTTGTCATAAAATTCAACATAATTAATTTTAAAAATGTGTTGTGTATTTTAACGTGAAATGTTAAAATAAGATAAGGAGGGGATAAGATGAAAAAAATTTGTATTATTTTAGCCGTTATTCTGATTTTTAATACCTGTGCTTTTGCGGCTGTTTATGACGATATCGAGTCGCACTGGGCAAAAGCGGATATAGAAAAGCTTTCGCAAAGCGGAATAATTGAAGGATATGAGGGAAAATTTTGCCCCGATAATTTTATTACGCGCGGCGAAGCGGCAGTAATTTTAAACCGTATTTTTTGCCTTAATCAAAGGGGAGAAAACAATTTTTTTGACCTTGACGACACTTGGTACACCGACGCAATTTTGTGTTTAAACAGGCTTAACATTATGCAGGGAGACGGCGAGGGGAGAATTTACGCGGACGCAAATATTTCAAAACAAGAGGCGCTGTGCCTTATTGCAAAGGCCTTTTACATAGACGGCGAAACGGAGTATATATACACTGACGCAAGCTATGACAACTGGGCGACAGAGTATGTAAGCGCTGTTGCAAAGCGGTTTGCGCTTCCGAATTCTTTTTTTGACACCGACCTTCGCGACCCTATAACAAGAGCGGAAACGGTATATATTATAAATCATCTTATTTCAACAGACTATTTCGGCAGCGGCAGATTTTCCATAAACTGTGACAAAAGCGTTGTTATAAACGGCGAAAACGTTGTTTTGAGCGATATGACGGTGGGAGAAAATATTATTATCGGCGAAAATGCCAAAAATGCCGAGCTTTCAAATGTTGACGCGGGCGGAAAGATTGTTGTACTGGGCACAAAATCAGATTGCGGTTTAAAGCTTGATTTTGTCACCTCAAGCGGCGTTAGGTATATCGGTGATGAGAATACGAATTCTTCATTTATAAATAAAAATATAGACCTTCCGCTTTCGTTTGACGATGTTGCAAATTATTCAACCGTTAAAAACGGCTACGGACAGGGCAATGCGGTGGATTCCGACAACCGTCCTTTAACGGCGGTTTCGCTTCAGGAGCAGTACAAAAATCTCGGTGCACTGTTTATAGGTGAAAAGAGCGACAAAATTTATCTTACCTTTGACGAGGGTTATGAAAACGGATATACCTCCAAAATTCTGGACGTTTTAAAAGAAAAAAACTGCACTGCGGTGTTTTTTGTTACAATGGATTATGCAAAGAAAAACCCCGATCTTATTCGCCGTATGATTGATGAAGGCCACGTTGTCGGAAATCACAGTGTGAACCATTATTCAATGCCGACCTTATCGGATGCCGACTGTGCAAACGAGATTATAAATTTGCATAAATATATGCGCGAAAATTTTGACTATGAAATGTATCTTTTCCGCCCTCCGATGGGCGAATACAGCGAGCGAAGCCTTGCGATTGCGCAAAAGCTCGGATATAAAACAATGCTGTGGAGTTTTGCGTACCGCGATTGGCTTGCGGATAATCAACCCGATAAAGCGTATGCAAAAAATCTTATTGCAAAAAAAATACACGGCGGCGGAATTTTTCTTCTGCACGCCGTGTCCAAGACAAACACCGAGATTTTGGGTGATGTTATAGACGATTTTCGCTATCACGGATATACCGTAAAAGCGTTTGAATTGGGGGATAAGTAATAAATTTACTCACCGATTGCAAAGCCGTTTTCGATTTTTTCTATTTTTACGGTTCTGCACAATTTTGAAAGGTTAACTTCGCTTTTTGCAAGCACTTTAACATAATTTTCCGCTGTACCCTCATAAACATTTGGCGAAATTTCCTGTTCAAAAAGAACGTTCAGCGTTGTGCCGACCATACACTGCAAATATTTGTTTTTAAGCTCTGCCACTGTTTTTTCCATTTTTTTGTGGCGGAGCTCTTTTGTTTGCGGGTCAATTTGATTTTCCATAACGTCTGCTTTTGTGCCCTTGCGGTTTGAATACGAAAAAACGTGTGCGTCGGCAAAAGCAATTTTTTTCATAAATGCAAGCGATTTTTCAAATTCTTCGTCCGTTTCTCCGGGAAATCCTACCATAATATCAGTTGCGATTGCAGGATTTACAAAATATTTGCGCAAAAGCTTTACCGAATTTTCGTATTCTTCGGTGGTATATTTGCGATTCATTCGCTTAAGCGTATCGTCGCAGCCGCTTTGGAGCGATATGTGAAAATGACCGCATACTTTTTTTGTCTCCGCAATTTTTTTGATAAAATCCTCTGTCAAAATCCGCGGTTCAAGCGAGCCTAAACGTATTCTGCTTATGCCGTCAATCTTTGATACGGCACATACAACATCGGCAAGCGTAATTCCGTTTAAATCCTTGCCGTATGACGCAATATGAATACCGGTAAGCACAACCTCGCAAAAGCCCTTTTCAGCTAAAAACTCAACCTCTTTTATAATGTTTTCAAGCTTTCTGCTGCGCACCGGGCCGCGCGCAAACGGAATTATGCAGTAAGTGCAAAACTCATTGCAGCCGTCCTCGATTTTTACAAACGCGCGTGTTTTTTCTGCGTATTCCTTTATTTCAAGCTCCTCGTATTCGCGGTTTTTAAGTGCGTTTTCAACGTCGGAAATTTTATCGCTCGGCAGCATTTTTTCCACCATTTCGCAAAGGTTTTTTCTGTCCTTTGTACCTAGAATTATGTTTACGCCCTCAATTTTTGCGACCTCGTCGGGTGACACCTGTGAATAACAGCCTACCACTGCAACGATTGCGTTCGGGTTAAGATGCCTTGCCCTTCTTATCATCTGGCGTGATTTTCTGTCGCCGATACTCGTTACCGTACAGGTATTTATAACATAAACGTCGCATACCGAATCAAATGACGATACGATATATCCGTTTTTTGAAAAAATTTCGCTCATTGCCTCGGTTTCGTATTGATTTACCTTGCAGCCCAAGGTGTAAAATGCAACGGTTTTCATAATTTTGCTACATCCTTTACAAATTTTTGTTAGGTTTATTATACACTATCACAAGATTTATTGCAATTAAATTACAAAAATAAATTTAATATACTTTTTTATTGACTTTACAAACATTTTGAGGTATTATTAGCATATAAAGGAAGAAGGGGGGAGTTTTAAATGAAAGTATTCAATATTGAATTAAACCAAATTAATGATGTTAAGAATTTTGTAAATATCGTTAACAGATATGATTATGAAATGGATTTGACATCAGGCAGATATGTGGTTGACGCTAAATCGATTATGGGCATTTTCAGTCTTGACCTTACAAAACCGATTAAGGCAGAAGTTCACAGTGACGGCTGCGACGATTTGCTCAATGAGCTTAAACCGTATATTGTTGACTGAAAACAGCTGTGTTAACGGCTGTTTTTTGCTTTTGAACGCTTAAATATTCAAAAGCGCTGATTTTTAAAAATTATTAAGGAGCGGGCAATTTTAACAGTGGATTTTTTATATCGTCCCACCGAATATGAGCTTGAGCTTTCGGTGCTTTACGTTATTAAAAACTTGAAAACGGGGGCTACTGCTCCTCTTTTGCATAATATAGTCGGTTCCGCCGTTAAAACTAACTTTTTTGAGATTGGTCATATTACCTATCTTCTTATTGACAACGGAAGCTTAAAGGAGGTTTCGTTTGACGGCGATACGGTTTATACCATTACCGATACGGGTATAACAAATATTAATTATTTTTACAAATCAATTCCGTACAGCGTCCGCGAAAAGCTTTTGGACGCAGTGGACGAGGTCAATAAGCGCGTTAAGTTTGAGTCGGAAATTAAAGCGGACATTTTGCCGATAAGCGAAAGAGTGTTTATGGCAAAGTGCGAAATAAACGAAAACGGCGAAAAGCTTTTGGACCTTGCGCTTAATGTCGGAAACAGAGAAACGGCGAAAAAATGCGCGGCATATTTTAAGGAACATTATGAGGAAATTTATCAGAAAATTCTTGAAATTATGTGCAGTAAATTAGATTGAATAAATAAAAAAGCCTAAAAGGCCTGCTGTAAATCGAGTTATTTGCGGCGGGTCTTTTGTAATTTTTAACAAAATAGCGTCAAATGCTTGACATTATGCGACAAAAAATATATAATATACAATGTATAATAATTTGTCTGTTATTTGCTTTGCGGGAGGTCTTAATTTGAGGATTATTGCAGGCGCAGCAAGAGGACTTAAGCTTTTGTCGCTTGACGGCCTTGATACACGCCCCACGCTTGACAGAGTAAAAGAGCCGCTTTTTTCAATGCTAATGCCTTATATTGAAGAAAAAAATGTGCTTGACTTATTTTCGGGCAGCGGTGCTCTCGGGCTTGAGGCTTTAAGCCGCGGTGCAAAAAAATGCACATTTGTTGACAAAAATCCAAAGTGCAGAAATATAATCGAGGCAAATATAAATAAAGCGCGCTTTAGCGAAAAAAGCACCGTAAAAACAGTGGATTTTGCAAAATTTTTGTCGGGATGCACCGATAAATTCGACCTTGTTTTTCTTGACCCGCCGTATAAAGCAGGCGTTTACGGCGAGTGTTTAAAGCTTATGAGCGAAAAAAATGTTTTAAACGAAAATGCTGTAATAGCGCTTGAGGCTGACGCAAACGAAAAAATTTCGGAATTAATCGCAGAAAAAAATTTATGCGGCTGCTTTTCGCTTTTAAAAGAGAAAAAATACGGCAGAGTTAAGCTTTATATTCTTATGGCGCAATAAAGAAGGATTATTATGGACAAAAAATTAAATATCGCAGTTTATCCGGGAAGCTTCGACCCGATAACAAACGGGCATACCGACATCATAAAGCGTGCGTCAAAGATTTTTGACAGAGTTTATGTTGCGGTTTTGAAAAACAGCGCAAAGACGGCGCCTATGTTTACAATCAGCGAGCGTATGGAGCTTATAGAACGCATAACCGGCGATTATGACAACGTTTATGTTGATACATTTTCAGGACTTTTGGTTGAATATATGGAGCAAAAAGGCGCTAACGTAATTATAAAAGGCCTTCGGGCAATCTCTGATTTTGAGTATGAATTTCAGATGGCGCTTATGAATCACAAGCTTGCAAAAAACATTGAAACAATGTTTATGATGACAAGTGCAAAATATTCGTTTTTAAGTTCGAGTATTGTAAAAGAGGTTGCGCGCTATAACGGCAGCCTTGACGGACTTGTGGACGAAAGAATAGTAAAGGATATTGTAAATCGGGCGCACAATGCCTGAAGATTAGGAGGATGAAATGGATATTTTAGAGCTTATAAGCGAATTGGAGGAAAAAATCGACAGCAGCTTGGAAATACCTCTGATAAAAAAGGCGTTTGTCAATAAAGAGGAGCTTATGAATTTGGTGGGCGATATAAGCCTTCAGCTTCCCGACGAGGTGAGAATGGCAAAATCCATTGCCGAGGACAGAACAAGAATTCTTGCCGACGCACAAAAACAGGCAGATTTGATTATCAAAAACGCCGAGCAGAAAATAATCTCTATGGTGGACGAGCATGAAATTACAAAGCGTGCAAACGAGCAGGCGAACGAGATTATTGCCAAAGCGCAGAAAAACGCAAGAGATATAAGAATCGGTACGCTGGAGTATTCCGACAACCTTCTGTCGCAGCTTGACAATACATTAAAGGCAATGGGCGAATCCGTTAACAAAAGCAGGGCGGATTTAAGAAAATAAGACAAAACAAGGGTTTTGAGGCATTGTCCTTGAAACCCTTATTTGATATAAGGAGCAAAAAATGAATTATCTTGACAATGTAAAAAGAGTGGTTGTAAAGGTTGGAACGTCAACGCTTACATACGAGAGCGGCAGCCTTAACATAAGAACAATCGAAAAGCTTGTAAAGGTTTTGGCTGATCTTAAAAACAGAGGCCTTGAAATTGTGCTTGTTTCGAGCGGAGCTGTGGGCGTCGGAATGGGAAAAGTAGGCTATGCAAAAAAGCCTGACGAGCTTGAAAAAAAGCAGGCGCTGGCTGCAATAGGACAGTGCGAGCTTATGAATTTTTACGACTCTCTCTTTTCGCATTATGGTCACACCGTTGCGCAGCTTTTGCTTACAAAGGACGTTATTGATGACGAAAACCGTTACAAAAACGCAAAATGCACGCTTGAAAACCTTTTTATGATGTCGGCAATTCCAATTATCAACGAGAACGACCCGATTTCTACCGAACAGCTGGAATTTGGCGATAACGATACACTTTCGGCATATGTTGCAAAGCTTGTCGGCGCCGATTTGCTTATAATTCTTACCGATATTGACGGTTTTTACGACAAAAATCCTAAAACAAATCCTGACGCAAAAATCATTGATACTGTGTATAAAATTGATGAAAAAACGGAAAAATGTGCAGGAAAAGAAGGCTCAAACCGTGGCACGGGAGGTATGATTACCAAAATTCACGCGGCGAAAATTGCAACCGAGGCGGGAGCGGATATGATTATCGCAAATGGAAAAAATCCGTATATTTTATATGAAATTTTTGACGGCGAGAAAAAGGGAACAAGGTTTGTTGCAAATAAGGAGGAGCAAAAATGAGCATTGATATAATCGGAAAAAAAGCAAAAACGGCGGCGAAATTCTTAAATTCTGCGTCGCAGAATCTTAAAAATGAGGCACTTTTGAAAATTGCGGACGCCCTTGTTAAAAATATCGATGTAATTATAGAAAACAACAAAAAAGATATTGAAAATGCAAAATCAAGCGGCATAAGCGCGGCAATGACCGACAGACTTAAGCTTACCGAGGATAGAATTAAGGATATTGCAAATGGTGTAAAAAGCGTTGCCGCACTGCCCGACCCGATTGGCGGCGCGGATTTTATGAAAAAACGCCCCAACGGACTTTTAATTGCCAAAAGACGCGTTCCGCTCGGAGTTGTGGGCGTAATTTACGAGGCGCGTCCCAATGTTACGGTTGATACCGCCGCGCTGTGCTTAAAATCCTCAAACGCGGTGATTTTAAGGGGAGGAAAAGAAGCGATAAATTCAAATCTTGCGCTTGCGAAAATTATGCAGGAGGCTGTTTTGCCGCTCGGTTTTCCCGAAGGAACAATTTCGATTGTGAGCGATACCTCGCGTGAGAGTGCAAACGAAATGATGACTGCAAACGATTATATTGACGTGCTTATTCCGCGTGGCGGCGCGTCGCTCATAAACGCAGTTGTCAAAAACGCCACCGTTCCCGTAATTCAGACGGGCGTGGGCAACTGTCACGCTTATGTGGATGACGAGTGCAATTTTGATATGGCGGTTGACATTATCGTAAACGGCAAAACAAGCCGTCCTTCAGTGTGCAATGCGCTTGAAACGGTGCTGATTAACAAAAATATCGACAAAAGCTTTTATGCAAAGCTTGAAGACGCACTCTTAAAGAAAAACGTTGAAATCCGCGGCTGTGACGAGTGCTTGAAGGTGTTTAAAACTGCAAAAAAAGCAACCGAGGACGATTATAAATATGAATTTCTCGACTATATTATTGCGGTGAAAATTGTAGAAAATATTGACGAGGCTATTGAGCATATCGACAAATACGGCACGAAACATTCGGAGGTTATCATAACCGACAATTACGAGAAAGCAAATAAATTTCTTGATGCGGTGGACGCCGCGGCGGTATATGTCAATGCATCCACGCGCTTTACTGACGGCGGAGAATTCGGACTCGGCGCGGAGATAGGCATAAGCACGCAGAAAATGCACGCGCGCGGACCTATGGGATTGAATGAGCTTACAACATATAAATATGTTGTTTACGGAAACGGGCAGATAAGATAAAACGTTTTTATGGAACTCTTTTCATATAAAATTCGTCTAAATATAAAAAGGGGGGATTGAAAATGAAAAAATTTATTGCCTGTTTTATGGTGATTGCTATTGTTTTATCGTCGTTTAGTGTTTTTGCAGTCGGCGAAAAGGCGGGCGACATTTATGCAACGGATATTGCCGCATACGTTAAGGGCGCTCCGATTACATCGTATAATATTGGCGGCAAAACGGTTATCGATGCTGAAATTTTAAACTGGCACTATGGATTTGACGTTTATTGGTATGAGGAGGAGCGTTTGCTTGACATTACCGATAAAGGCTATGATTTTGTGTCGCTTCAGGCAGCAGCAGGGGATACGGTGGAAAAATTTGGCGGAAAACCGGGTGATATTGCGGGGCATTATTATGCGACCGATATTGTAACAAAGGTGAACGGCAAAGAAATTGAAAGCTACAACATCGGCGGCAGAACGGTGATAGTTGCCGAGGATATGGCTAAATGCGGCTATGATGTTTCGTGGGACGATAAAAAGCGCGAGCTTAAGATTTCGTTTACGTCCGATACATATGCCGAAGAAACCGACATCGGAAAGGTTTCGTCAACCGAAGACGGCACGCTGAAAAAATATCAGCAAAGCTTTTTTTCAATGGCGTCCGAAAGAAACGGTTCTTTTTTGATAGAAGGAAAAGAGCTTGACATACCGAACGGAAAAATTTATCGAAACGGCTGGCAGAATACAGCGTTTGTGCCGCTTGTAAAAACGCTTTCCTCAATCGGCGCTGAATATGAGTGGAACAACGAAGAGAAAATTCTTAATGTTTCATATGATGAAAATGCTGCTTTACCGCTTACAGACACGAAAAATTCCGAATGGAATGCGGTTTTGCAAAATGATGTTTACACTTCATCCTTTCCTATAACATTTGTTGTAAACGGAAAAGAATATTCAAACAAAACAGGACTTCATCAATTTAGGTTTAATGAAACGAGAACGACGGTCGACGCTGAAATCATAGACGGCACGGTGTATGTGACGAGCAATGTATTTGCTGATTTTATGGGATATTCTACTGATGACGGAATTAATTTTTATAAAAAAGTGCCTGCTTCGTTTGCGGATGAACTAAATGCAAAAATGCCGACCGATAAAAATTATATGTTTTCTCCTTTAAGCATAAAGCTTGCACTGGGACTTCTTTTAAACGGTGCGGACGGCGAAACGAAAGATGAAATTATTGAGGCGCTTAAAATTTCTGGGGTAGAAAGCTTTAACGAAAGCAGCAAAAAGCTTATGCAGACATTTGAAAACGACAGAACATTTACGTTTGATATTGCAAACGCAATATTTCTTAACACCGACCGCGCGGAAGGCGAATTTAAGACGGATTACACAAATACTTTAAAAGATTTTTATAATGCCGAGCCTATGAGCGTAAACGATAATAACGCAGTTTCTTCGATAAATAACTGGGTTAACGAAAAAACACACGGAAAAATTCCGACGCTTGCAAATACAAATGAATTTTCGGCGTATCTTGCAAACGCAATTTATTTTAAGGCAGGCTGGCAGGACGAATTTCCGAAGGAAAAAACCGCAAAGGACACCTTTACAGACGCAAACGGAAGGTTAAGCGAAATTGAGTTTATGAACAACACGAAAAATTTTAAATATTACTGTGAAAACGATATTTCGGCGGCGGTTCTTCCTTATAAAACCAGCATTTATGATGAGGATACTCAAACAGAAACAAGAAGCAGTTCAAGACTTTGTATGGTGGTTATGAAGGGCGGCAAAACGCCGTATAACGCTGCTGAAATTGCAAAAAAAGCACTTGAAAAAGGCGAATATAAGAAATTAAATCTCAAAATGCCAAAGTTTGAGCTTAAATTTGAAACGTCGCTTAATGAAATTTTACAGGATATGGGCATTAAAACGGCGTTTACAAGAGATGCTGATTTATCAAAAATGCTCGGCGGCGATATTTTTGTGACCGATACAATTCACAAAACGTATATTAAGGTGGATGAAAAGGGCACCGAGGCTGCTGCCGCAACCGGAATTATGGTGGGTGCAACAAGCTTTATGCCTGAAGAAAATCCGATTGACTTTTTCTTAAACGAGCCGTTCAGCTATGTTATTATGGATGAAGTAAGCAAAGAGATTTTGTTTGTCGGAAAGTATTCATATGCAGAATAATAGAATAAAAGCGTAAGGCGTATAGCCCTGCGCTTTTATATTTTTTCTCTTATATCGTCTCCGAAAATGTGAAGAAGTAAAAAAGATGAATTTATACGGGACTTTACGCGCATTGAATAAGCGCTTTCAAGCTCGGTGAGCGATAGATTTGAGTTTATCACAGTGCTTTTTTTGTTCTCTGCGCGCGTGTTGATAAGGTCAAAAAACGCCGCCTTTGCAAACGAGGTTGAAAATTCAGTGCCGAGGTCGTCGATAATCAGCATATCGCAGTTGTAAATGTAATCATAAAGCTGCGCAGACTCTGTACGGTCAACGCGCATAAATTTGTAGTCCTCCAAAAAACCGAACAGGCGGTACGCGGTTTGATAAAGCACTGTATTTCCGCGCGAAATAAGGTAATTTGCAATGCAGCACGAAAGATAGGTTTTTCCAACGCCCGCATTGCCCGAAATGTAAATTCCCTGCTTGCTTTTAGAAAAATTTTCGCAGTATTTTTTGCACGCTATAAGCACCTCTTTGATATTCTCAAGCGGCGATATGCCAAGATTATTTTCGTCTTTATCGGAATAAAAAACGAGCTTAAACTTGCCGAATGTGAATTTTTTATTTTCTTCGCTCATATTTGAACGTTCATATAATTTTTGAACAAGCCTTGATTTTAAGCATTTGCACATTTTGCCGTTAACATAGCCTGTGTCTTTGCAGATTTCGCAGCTGTATCTCGGATTTATATAGCTTGGGTCAATATTGTTTTTTGCAATGTATGCCTCTCGTTCGGCTTTAAGGCGGTTTAAGGTTTCCATCATTTCTGCTGAAACGTCCTCAACGGTACGCGATTTATCCGCAATTTTGCGCGCGCAGCGCAGCGCGGTTAGCGAAATTTCGGTGTCGATTTCTTTAAGACGGGGATGAGCGTTATACAAAAATTCTTTTTGCTGCTCAAATTTTAATTCGTTTTGCTCTTTTAATGCAAAATATTCGTCCGACAGCTCGGATTTTAAAATTTTAGAGATTTCCATTATGCCTCTCCCTTCTTTAAGTATTCTCGGCGTTTCTTTATCATATCAAGCTCATCTTCATCAAGACTTTTTCGTTCGGTATAGTTCAAAAATCCGTTTTTCTTTGGCTTGTCAAACGTGCCGTCAAGCAGCGACTGCAAAATTTTGGTCATATACGGATAGGACAGCTTTTGCGTATTTGTTATGGTGATGTCATATGCTTTTTTTATCATATCAATATCAACCGACATATCGTTAATCCATTTTGAAATGTATTTAAGCTCGGTTTCGGTAAAGTTTCGGTCCTTAATCTGAAAAATATTTTTAATTTTAGACTTGATAAGGTTAAATTCCTTTGTTGCGCGAAGGTGCGCTTTTGCCTTGTCTAATGTGTCAATGCCCTTTTCCGACCACGAAATTGCAACCTTTTCGATATATCGCATATTGGTTTTGCCTATTTGCGCGCAGTGCTCCAAAATCATCAGCACAACCTCTCGTGGAAGCCCGAGCCAGTCGTACATACTATACAGCGTGGTAATTTCGGTTGAGCTTAACGGACGGTTTAAAATTCCCTGCGCAATCTGATACATATTTTTCATATCGTCGTTTTCTTTTATGTATGAGGTTACATCCTTTGCGGCATACTTGGGCGACACGTGATTTTTTTTGTCGGAGATTTGCTCGTTTTCGCCGCAGCTTAAAAATTCTATTTCATAGCCAAGCTTTGTTTTTTTAAAATCAACAATTCCGACCTTGTTCCAGTATTCAAACGCCTTTATAACGTCTGTTTCAAGAATGCTTAATTTTGACGCAATACTTTCAATGGTTATTTCGTATCCTGTGTCGAACGATAAGCGCAGGGCGTATATGTACACCTTTACATACGTTGCGTTCGCGCTGGGCATATATTTATCCGCAAATGCAAAAGGAACAGGAAAAGTGTTTATTTTGTTGTTGATTTTTATGCTTGGCATATTCAAATCTCCTTAAAAGAAAATGAGAGTAAATTAAGTATATCATACTTTTAAAAAAAATAATAGTGCTAATTTGACAAAATTTTAATTGATTTTTTGGTAATTTTCTATTTGCTTTTGACTTTGTTTGTGATATAATAGAAAAGGCTTATTATTTTTAACGTATAAAAGCATTTTTACATAAATTAAATAAAGGAATTTTTTCCGGTTTAATAAAAAGGGAGTTTTGATTTTGAAAAAGAAAATATGCGTAATATTCGGCGGAGAATCCACAGAATATGAAATTTCGCTTCGGTCGGCAACGTCGATTATTGAAAATCTTGATGAAAGCAAATACGACATTATAACCGTCGGAATAACGCGCGGAGGAGAATGGAAAGAGTATAACGGCGATATTAAAAACATTATATGCGACAAATGGTATTCCGAAAGCCTTAAAAACGTCACCGTAAACCTTGGCGACTGCGACGGTTCTATTTTGGTGTTTGACGAAAAGAGCGTAAGAAAAGAAAAAATAGACTGCGTGTTTATTGCTCTCCACGGCGCAAACGGCGAGGACGGCACTGTTCAGGGAATGTTAAAGCTTGCTCACATTGCGTATGCCGGCCCCGAAATGCTCACATCTTGTCTCGGTATGGATAAGGCGTATGCAAAAATTGTTTTTAAAAACGAGGGCATTGACCAGGCTGATTGGGTGACTGTAAATGATTATGACCGCGACGAAATTATAAAAAAGGTTGTTGACGCGGAGGAAAAGCTTAAATATCCTATGTTTGTAAAGCCCTCCAACGCAGGCTCGTCAATCGGTATCGGCAAGGCGAGAAACCGCGAGGAGCTTATGGCGGCAATCGACAATGCCTTTAAGTTTGACAGACGCATTATAATAGAAGAGTTTTTGCCGGGCAGAGAGGTTGAGTGTGCCGTTATGGGCAAAAGAGGCGTTGTAAGAGTGTCGTGCGTGGGAGAAATTAAGGCTGCGAACGAATTTTACGACTATGAGGCAAAATATTCCGACAAGGTAGAAAGCAAGCTTGTAATTCCGGCAAAATTTAAGAACGGCATTGAACAAAGGATTAAAGAAATTGCAAAAAAAGTCTTTATAGCACTTGACGGAAAGGGATATTCAAGGGTTGATTTTTTTGTTGACGAAGAAAAAAACACTGTGAAAATCAACGAAATAAATACACTTCCCGGCTTTACAAGCATAAGTATGTTCCCCAAGCTTTTTATGAATGAAGGGCTTTCGTATGCTGAAATATTAGACAGACTTATAGAAATAGGTATGGAGTAAGAAATATGGATAACAGATACATAGGCGTTTTTGACTCGGGAGTGGGCGGGCTTACCGCAGTAAAAGAGCTTATAAAAAAGCTTCCCGGCGAAAATATAGTTTATTTCGGCGATACCGGGCGCGTTCCGTACGGTACAAGGTCGAACGAAACTATAATAAAATACGCTGTCGGCGATATGAATTTTTTAAAAACGCACGATATTAAGCTTGTTGTAATTGCGTGCGGCACAGTAAGCTCGGTTGCGATAGAAAATCTTAAGACAATGTTCGATATTCCGATTATCGGCGTTGTAGAGCCGGCGGCTATGGCGGCGGCAAGCGCAACGAAAAATAAAAAGATAGGTATAATCGGCACAAGCAGTACGGTTGCGAGCGGAAAATACGAGCAGGCAATAAGCAAAATCGACAAAAGCATTTTTGTAAAAAGCATTGCGTGTCCTATGTTTGTTCCGCTTGCCGAAAACAATATGGCGGACAGTGAAGCGGCGTATCTTATTGCGAAGGATTATCTTTCGGGTTTTGACAAAACAGAAATTGACACGCTTATACTCGGCTGTACACATTATCCGCTTTTGGCAAAAACCGTAAAAAGAGTGCTGGGAAACAGCGTTATGCTTATCGACTCGGGAAAAGCTACGGCGGATTTTGTGGCGCAGTATCTTGAACAAAATTCTCTTCTTGCCGAAAAAAAGAAAAGCGAGCAGTACAAATTTTTTGTAAGCGATTCGGTTGACGGGTTTTTAAACGTTGCAAACATATTCCTTAACAAAAATATTGAAAAAATGATTGAGAAGATTGATATTGAGAGGTATTAAAAAGTGGAAAAGAAAAACGTTTTGATAAATATTAAAGGAATACAGCGGACGGCGGACAACGAAAACGAGAA
>JALEIO010000072.1 GCA_022769845.1 Oscillospiraceae bacterium | reverse complement strand
CGAATTTGCCGACCGAAACGAAATTGAACCCAAGCATTTTGCAAAATGGGTAGAATTTGCAAAAGCAAGAAATATGGGAATTGACTTTAACCCAACATTTTTCTCGCACGATATGGTAAAGGATAATCTCACACTTTCGTCACCTGATGAAAATGTGCGAAAATTCTGGATCGAGCACGGCAAAAGATGTATTAAAATTTCGCAGTATTTTGCCGAAGAAACAGGCGTTCCGTGCGTTATGAACATTTGGATTCCCGACGGATACAAGGACATTCCCGCAGACCGTCTTTCTCCGCGTGCAAGATTTAAAGCGTCGCTGGACGAAATTCTTTCTGTTCCGTATGATAAAAGCAAGGTTTATATAACGCTTGAATCCAAGGTTTTCGGAATAGGAATGGAATCATACACCGTTGGCTCGGCTGAATTTTGCTTAAATTACGTTAACAAAAACGGCATTACGCCGCTTATGGACAACGGTCACTATCATCCCACCGAGGTTGTTTCAGACAAAATTTCGGCAATGCTTTTATTCAACGAAAAAATTGCGCTTCATATCACGCGCGGCGTGCGCTGGGACAGCGACCACGTTGTTTTATATGATGACGAAACAAGAGAAATTGCAAAGGAAATTGTTGCGGCAAACGCGCTGGACAGAGTGTTTATTGCAACCGATTATTTTGACGCTTCAATTAACCGCATTTCTGCTTGGATAACAGGAATGAGAAATGTGGAAAAGGCAATTTTATACGCATTGCTTATGCCGCACAAAACGCTTAAAAGCCTTCAGGAAAGCGGCGACACCACATCTCTTATGGTATTGAACGAAAACTTAAAAACTCTTCCTTTTGGTGATATTTGGGAAAAATATCTTGAAGAAGAAAATGTAAAATCTGATTATCTTTCCGAAATTAAACAGTACGAAGAAACGGTTTTATCCAAAAGATAATTTTATTATCAAAGCTTTTCCATCATTTATGCAAAACGAAAAAATGCACTCGATTTTTATAATCGGGTGCATAATTTTTGTAAATTTATTCTTTTTTCGCGTTCATAACCATTCTGCCGAAAATCATAATAATTGCAAAAACTATCAGATAAAAAACAACGCCCCATTTGTGCGCATATACCGCCGCAAAAACCATAAACGCTGAACCGATTATCGCCAAAATCGGCATAACAATTCGTTTAAACGGCGAAAATTCTTTAAATTTCATCATTTTGATAAAAATTGGCATATATATTGCATAAAGCGTAACAATGGGGATTTCGGACGAATCAAACCCAAACCAATTAACCGCAAATGTATTTGTTTCGGCGTTAAAAGTTCCAATAAGCTTTATCAAACCATTCGCCGTCTCCGCATCATAATTTACAACAAACAGCATACCGAGATTTGCCGCAAAAAAGTAAAAAAGCCATATTGAGCAAAGCAAAAGTCCAAAAATTGCTGAATTTGACGGCATATTGGTGGAAGGGTCAACAACCGAAAAAATCTGCGGCTTCGGTCCTTCGTTGCGCGCCGCAAGTGCATAAATTCCTCTTGTGCAGCCAAGCATTAAACCGTTAAGCGTTCCAAGGCACGAAATTGCAATAAAAACCTTTAAAACCGTTCCCAAAACAGATCCGAAAATATTTGTAAATGCTGTCATTGCTCCGTGTATTCTTAACGTTTCAACCGTTGCGCCGCCTGCAACACCGATATAATAAGCGATGTAAACGCACATTATAATAAGAGTTCCCACAGTAAGAGCAATAGGCAAATTCTTTTTGGAATTTTTAAGCTCCGCATTTATTGAGGTTGCGACAATCCAGCCTTCATATGCAAATGCCGTTGCGACAACCGAGCCAAAAAGTACGTTGATATTGTCGCCCTTTGAGGTTGCAAAATTTTGCATAAGCAGTGGCTGCGAGGCGCCGTCAGGCTTTACAACAAGTCCGTAAATTGTGCCTGCAACTGCCATAAGAGTAAGCGGTATAAGCTTTATAATTGTTGCCGAAACCTGAAATTTCCCTGCAATAACAGGCGAAAGCGCATTGATTGCATAGCTTATGCAAAGATAAAGTCCGGCAAGCGCAAGGCACGTCCCTGTTGTCGGGTCCATATGACCGAAAACTTCAAGAGTATATCGCGCCGACACCCACGCAAGCACCGATGTTATGCATGGATAATAAAACATTGTCATAAACCAGCCCACCATATAGGCATATTTTTTACCGCACGTTACTTCAGCATAGTCTACAAGACCGTTTACTTTTTCGTATTTGGTTGCCATTGTGGCAAAACAAAACGCACACGCAATCATAATTGCGCCGCCGATTATCCAAGCAAGAATACCAAGCGGCATATCTCCGTCGGTAGCGTTTAAAATATTCTGTGCCTTAAAAAACACGCCGCTTCCCATAACAATGCCAACAACCATAGCTATCGCCGTAAAAAGTCCATACTTTTTGGTGAGCTCATTTTCCATTATTCCGTTTTCCTTCCTTATTTTTCTAATTTTAACATTAATATGATAATACAAAAAAGTGCATTTGTCAACCTAACGAAGTAAATACATCAGCATATTATAAAATTATAATGTAATTTATTTCAAAATTTTATGAGCGTTTTCAAAAAATAAAAGGAGCCTGCAATTTAAAATATGCAGACTCCGAAAATTCAAAGCTAAAATATGAGTTAAATAAGTGATTCATAAAGCTTTGTGATATCCTCAACACTTGTATCCTTGGGGTTGCCCGGACGGCAAGCATCATCAAAAGCAGACTGTGCAAGGAAGGGGATGTCATCTTTTTTCACAATTTCCTTCAAATCGGCAGGAATTCCAACGTCCGACGCAAGCTTTTTAACAGCGTCAATAGCAGCTTTTCTGTACTCTGCCTGACTCATTTTTTCAGTGCCCTCAACGCCCATAGCTTTAGCAATGTCGCGGTATTTTTCACCTGTTGCCTCTGCGTTGTACTCCATAACAACAGGAAGAATTATCGCGTTTGCAACACCGTGCGGTGTATCATAAAGCGCGCCGAGTGGATGCGCCATTGAGTGAACAATTCCAAGACCGACATTTGAAAAGCCCATACCTGCAACATACTGACCGAGCGCCATACCCTCTCTGCCTTCGGGAGTATTGTCAACCGCACCGCGAAGTGAGCGCGAAATAATTTCAATAGCTTTTAAGTGGAACATATCTGAAAGCTCCCAAGCGCCTTTCGTGATATAACCCTCAATCGCGTGTGTAAGCGCGTCCATACCCGTTGCCGCGGTAAGACCTTTGGGCATTGATGACATCATATCGGGGTCAACAACCGCAACTACAGGAATATCGTGCGGGTCAACGCAAACAAATTTTCTGTTTTTTTGAGCATCTGTGATAACATAATTTATTGTAACCTCGGCAGCCGTTCCGGCGGTTGTGGGAACTGCAATAATGGGCACGCACTTATTCTTTGTAACAACCGCACCCTCAAGGCTTCTTACGTCCTCATGGTCAGGATTGTTTATAATAATTCCAATCGCTTTTGCAGTGTCGATTGACGAACCGCCGCCGATTGCAATTATGTAATCCGCACCCGATTTTTTAAATGCTTCGACTCCCGATTTAACGTTTTCGATAGTCGGATTTGCCTTAATATCAGAATAAATTTCATATGCAAGCGAATTATTTTCAAGCACATCGGTAACCTTTTTGGTTACGTTAAACTTAATAAGATCGGGGTCGGAACATACAAAAGCCTTTTTAAGACCTCTTGTTTTAACCTCGTCGGCAATGCTTAAAATTGCGCCCTTTCCATGATAAGATGTTTCGTTCAATACAAACCTATTTGCCATAAAAATTCAACTCCTTAAACAAAAATACTTATTTTTTGACAGAAATAAAAAAATTATATCTGTTAAAATCATTCTAACATAAAACTTTTTAAAAATCAATCTCTTAAAAAAATTTTCCCTTTTTGTCAAAATTTTTTCACTTTTCTTTCACATTCAATATTCTTCTATAAAGTTTTTTATTACCTTAAACGAATTTTTTGCGGCAATAGGAACAAATTCCTGATAGTCCATATGCGATTTTTCATCAGCACCGTCTGAAATTGCGCGCAAAACTCCAAATTTTACGCCGTTTATAAAACAAACGTGGCCTATGCTTGCCCCTTCCATTTCGCAGGCAATAGCGTTAAACGTTTTTCTTATATAGCTTTTTTTCTCGCTTGTGCATACAAACTGGTCGCCCGAGGCGATAACTCCGCACTCGCATTTTACATCAAGCGGTTTGGCGCATTTTTCAAGAAGTCTTACAACATTTTTGTCGCACTCGATATTTACAATATTTATTCCGGAAATAAGCCCAAAAGGGTCGCCGAGCGGCGAAGTGTCAAGGTCGTGATGGACAACACTTTTTGCAATGGCAATATCAGCGGTGTTAAGGCTGTCGGTAAGCGTTCCGGCAACACCGATATTTACAATAACGTCCGGTTTAAAATTAAGTATCATAGCCTCGGCACAAACGGCGGCAAACACTTTGCCTATTCCGCATTTTGCCAGAGTGATGTCTTTGCCGTAAATTTTGCCGGTATAAAAGATAATTCCGCTTATTTCTTTGGTTTTTACATACTCCATAACCGATTTTATATGCTCAATTTCTATCTGCATTGCGCCGATAATTCCAATCATTTTTCCTTCTCCTTAAGCTCTTTTTTGTATTTTAACGGCGATACGCCGACATTCTTTTTAAACATTTTTGAAAAGTTGAAAACATCATCATATCCAACCATTTTTGCAGTGTCGGCAACCGAAAAATCTTTAATGAGCAGAGTTGCTTTTTTCATTTTTATGTCAATAATATACTGCTGAAGGCTTATCCCCTTTTTTGCCTTAAAAAGCCGCGTTAAATAACGCTGGTCAAGATTTACCATTTTCGCAATCTCGCTTACATAAAGACGCGAAAAATAGTTTTCTTCAATATAGCCTGCCAAATACTCCACAAGCTCTTTTTTGTGATTTTCGCCCTCGAAAAGATTGGAAATCAAAAGAAAAATTTTTGATACAAGGTATTCCTCACGCGTGTTTTTAAGCCTGTCCGATTTTACCATATCGGTAAAAATTTTTCCGTCAACCTTAAAAACGCAATCCTTTAAGCTGTCGAGCTTTTTCGCAACCTTGCCGTCAAAACCAATCCAAATATACTCCCATGGGTCATTTTCGTCGGCACGGTAGGTACACACCTCATTAGGCTTTATCAAAAATGCGTATCCGGGTGTAACCGTAACGTCAAAGTCCTTTTTAATAAATCTTCCCTTGCCCGATACAACATAGTGAATAAGATAGTATTCGCGTATATGCGGCCCCCAGGTGTGCGACGGCGGGCACTTCTGAAACCCAAACTGCAATGGATTTATATCTGTATAGCCCTTATTAAAAAATACTTTTTCCAATTTTCCACCTTCTTTATGTGCATTTTTTCGATTTTGTTGCTGCGGTTACATTATAACATATTATTTTTTATCTTTCAATACTTTTAAGCAAAAAATCTGCCTTTTTCAGACAGATTTTTTCTCTCTTTGTTTTTTATATTTGTTTTCAAAAAATTCAAGAATATTAAAAACCAAATACATAAACGGCTGCACCAGCGACACAAACAAAATCAAAATTAAAACTTCGTATGTATCAAGCGTCACAAGGGTAAAAATTGACGGGAAAAACACCGCAGCCGCAAAAAATACAATAAGCATACAGCCCCACAGCACCCTTCTGAACGAATTAAACGGCTTGCATATACGATAGAGCATTGTAAGGCCAACAACGCCGAGAACTATTGTAACCATTGTTGACATTTTATCAAATTCAATGCCGGCATATCCCGAAAAAATGCACAGATAAGATATTAAAATTATGTTTGTAAAGCCCGCGGGAAACGCTTTGTATATGACGTTTCGCATAAATTTTCCTTTAACAATATCCTTGTTTGGAGAAAGTGCAAGAAAAAACGCCGGAATACCAATTGTGGTGGTGCTTACAAGCGTAAGCTGCGACGGCATAACAGGATAATTGATTGAAAAAATTATAGAAATCAGCGCAAAAAAGAAAGAAAAAATGTTTTTTACCAAAAACAGCGCCGCCGTTCTTTCAATATTGTTTATAACCCTTCTGCCCTCTTTGACAACACTCGGCATATCGGCAAAATCAGAATCAAGCAGCACTAGCTGCGACACCTGACACGCAACGTCGCTGCCCGATGCCATTGCAATGCTGCAATCTGCCTCTTTAAGCGCAAGAACATCGTTTACACCGTCTCCTGTCATTGCAACGGTATTTCCGTTTTCCTTGAGCGCAATTATAAGCTTTTTCTTCTTTTCGGGAGTTACGCGTCCGAACACAGTATAAAGCCGCACCGCATTCATAAAATCCGATTTGCTTTCAAGCTCGCGGGCATCAATATAGCTTTCCGCACCGTCAATTCCCGCTTTTTTTGCAACCTCCGACACAGTTTTGGCATTATCGCCAGAAATAACCTTGATTTTAACTCCCTGCGACTTGAAAAACTCAAACGTTGCAGGAGCATTTGCTCTGATTTTGTTATTTATAATTATAAGCGCCATAGGCACAATTTCGTCATTTATGTTTTTGCCGTCAAATTCGCCTAAATGCTCTGCAAAAAGCAGAACGCGGCTTCCGTGATACTCATTTACCTTATCCTCTATTGCCGAATAGTTATCCTTCATTATTACATCCGGCGCTCCGAGAATATAACTTGTTTTATCGTCAAAATTAACCGCACTGTATTTTAGCGCAGATGTAAACGCAAACACCTTTTCTGCTTTTTTTCCGGAAGTTTTTTCACCATCAAACCGCTCTTTAAGAGCATTTATTGTTTCATTGTCACTTTGAGCACTTCGGCAAAAATCACCCAAAATTGCAAATATTTCGCTTTCCTCAACGCTGTTGTCCAAAATGCATATGTCAGAAAACTCCATTTTATCCTCGGTAATAGTACCCGTTTTGTCAACACACAAAACATTAACCCTTGCGAGTGCCTCAATGCAGCCCATTTCGTGAACCAAAGTTCTGTTTTTCGCAAGACGCATAACACTTACCACAAGCGCAACGGTAGTAAGAAGATACAGCCCCTCCGGAATCATTCCCACAAGAGCGCCGACTGTTGATACAACACCGGTCTTAAGGTCGGTACGCAGAAGATAAAGCTGATTAAACAACATTAATGCACCGATAGGAATAATCAAAATGCCAATCCACTTTACAAGATTATCCAAGGCGTTCATCATTTCGGATTTTTTGTTGTTGTTCTTTTTTTTCGCTTCAAGCGTAAGACGCGACACGAACGAATTTTTTCCAACATTGTCAAGACGAGCGTAAATTTTTCCCGAAACAACAAAACTTCCTGACAAAAGGCTGTCGCCCGTTTCTTTTTTTATTTCAATATTTTCACCCGTAACAAGCGATTCGTTGAGCGATGCCGCCCCTGAAATAACGGTTGCGTCAGCGCATATTTGATTGCCTGCCGTAAAAACAACAATGTCATCGCGTACAAGGCTTGAAACCGATACTTCGGTTTCCGTACCGTCACGCACAACAACCGCTTTTGGCGCAGACAAAATTGTGAGTTTTTCAAGCGTTTTTTTAGAACGTATTTCCTGATAAATTCCAATAACCGTATTTATAACGATAACCGGGAAAAAGGTCAAATCATTGTACGAACCGACAAGCACAACGCACAGTGCGAGAATAAAAAATACAAGGTTGAAATATGTAAACGTGTTGGATTTTATTATCTCGGCGGTGGTTTTTTCAGCGCCCTTTACCTGCTCATTATAAAGGCCTGCAGCCTTTCTTTCAAGAGCCTGTTCGGTCGTAAGACCCGTTTTTTCGTCTGCAAATATTCTGTTTATACTGCTTTTGTTAATTTGTGTACTCAATTTTTTGTCCTTAAAATCATAAAATTAACGCATATTAATACGGCTAATTTTCTAAATTTTTCTTTGCGTCATCAGCCGCTTTTTCGCTTTCAAAAAATCCCTTTTCTCCGTTATTTTCGGCATAATTTTCTTTAATATCTTTGATATTTGCCGCGCTTTCGCCCTCTCCGAAATACGGAATAAAGCTTTGAGCAACCCTTGATTTTCCGCGCGTTTTAACATAAAATGCGCCGATTGTCGAAAAGACTATCGCACCGATAAAATTGACAAACAAATCCTTCATAGTATCAATAATACCAATGTCTAAATATCCACCGTTTACCGTTTCGGTCATTTGAGCCCCGTCTTTTGTATAATAAATTACGGTTTTCGCAATATTGTCAATCGTTACAGGTTTATTTAGCTGTTCCGGATTAAGCGCAACCGACGCAAATTTTTGCACAATAAAATCCTTTTGCATATCGTAGAGAAAAAATCTATCCATGGAAAATTCAAAAAATTCCCATATAATGCCTATTGTCATGGAAAAGCAAAACGCTACAAACGCCACAAATACGGGTGACATTGTAAGGTGTATTCTTGGACTTTGATTTAAAATATCAACCATTGCAAAGCCGATTGCCGCCATTAAAAAACCGTTTACAGTATGCAGAATTGTATCCCAATTTTTAAAATGAGTGTAGAAATTCTGCATTTCTCCCAAAATTTCAGCGCTGAAAATAAACACTATAATTACAATTTCAAGCACGGTCGGCAGCTTTATGTTATACCCTCTGTCAAGAATAACCGGGATTAAAAACAACACCAACGTCAAAAGGCAGAGAAAAACATTATCGTAATTTCCTCTGATGAGCTGCACAATCATAAGCGCAGTAACTAAAAATCTAAGTACAACGTAAATTGCAACGCTGCTTTTATTTACCGCAGTAACACGCTTTTTTCTCTCTCTTTTTTTCACCAAATCACATCCTTTTTTGTATATTGTAATACATTTTAAAACATTTTTCAATAGTTTTCATAATGTATTTTATCCAATTTAGCAAAAAAACCTCCGAAATTTAATGTTTCGGAGGTTTTTGTCAATATTATAAAAATTAATATTTTATTGTATAATTTTCACCGTATATGCCCGGAACAACACCACGCTCAATGAGAGATTTGTTGTCATCGTGAGCGATAAGCCATTTGTTCTTTCTAAACAAAAGTTTGTCGTCATACTTTCCGTCAAGCGGCAGATTAGTACCTTTAGGCAAGCCGACAACACAGAAAAATCCTTTATCGCTTACCTGGCAAGGACAAAAATGAAGCGTTGAAGCATAAACCTCAATCATTTCGCCTTTTTTTACATAAAACGCTTTTGCGTCGGCGGAATTAAACCTATTATCCTTCATTTCAAAGGTTGTGCCGAGAATAAGCACAAAATCGGTTACCGCAATGTTTACTTCGGAGCCTTTGTGAAATTCAAGGCCGTTAAGAGTGGTGTTATACCCGTAGCAGGCGCCTATTTCGGTATCCAATTCGCCGTAAACCTCATTTTTTATTTTATCGGCAATAGCAAGCTTTTCAAGGCTTTCTACACCTGCCTCGTATTTTGAGCCTTCGTCGGGATACGCAATTTTTTCACACTCTGAAATAATTTCGGAAACGTCAATATTTTTTATGACTCTGCCGTATTTTGCAAATTCGGGGTCGTTAACCGTGTAAAATTTTATATTTTTGTTTTTTTCTTTTAAAGTATTAAACATCGTTTTCTCCTGTTCCACGCACTACTTTATAACTCTAACCTTCATAACATTTTCAAGCGCTTCGAAATCCTTTGCAATAGATGCATCGACATCATTGTCAAGGTCAATAATTGTATATGCCAAATCCTTGCGGCTTTTGTTAATCATATTAGCAATGTTGAAGCCTTCCTTTGCGCAAAGGTTTGTAAAGCTGCTTACACAGTTAGGAACGTTTTTGTGCGCAATTGTAATTCTTGTTTTTCCTTCTCTTGCAAGTGCGCAGTTCGGGAAGTTAACCGAATTTACAATGTTTCCTTCGCAAAGATAATCCTGAATTTCAACACTTGCCATTTTAGCGCAGTTATCCTCCGATTCGGGCGTTGACGCGCCAAGATGCGGAATACAAACAACGTTCTCCAAGCCGAGAATATTGTCATTCGGAAAATCTGTAACGTACGACGCAACAGTGCCGTCGCTAATTGCTTCTTTAAGCGCAGCCTCATCAACAAGACCGCCGCGCGCAAAGTTGAGTATTCTCGCACCCTTTTTCATAACCGAAAAAAGTTCTTTTCCAATCATATTTTTGGTTGAATCGTTAAGCGGAACGTGAAGCGTTATGTAGTCGCATTCGGCAACCAAATCCTTAACGTTATCAGCCTTTTTGACGTGCCTTGAAAGTCCCCACGCAGCGTCAACCGAAATATACGGGTCATAACCGATAACGTCCATTCCGAGATGATAAGCCGCGTTTGCAACCATAACACCGATTGCGCCAAGACCGATAATACCAAGCTTTTTGCCCTCAATTTCAGGACCTACAAAATTACTTTTGCCTTTTTCAACAAGCTTGCCGACGTTGTCGCCCTCGCCTTTTAAGGTTTTCGCCCACTCCATACTCTGTGCAATTTTTCTTGACGACAGGAAAAGTCCTGCAAGAACCAATTCTTTAACCGCATTTGCGTTTGCGCCGGGAGTATTGAAAACAACAATGCCTTTTTCGGTGCATTTGTCAATAGGAATATTATTTGTACCCGCGCCGGCTCTTGCAATAGCTTTAAGATTATCGCCAAGCTCTGTTTCATGCATATTAAAGCTTCTTAAAATTATACCGTCAGGATTTTTTGCATCGTCCGAAATGCTGAAAACATTTTTATCAAGCAAATCAAGACCGCAGGCGGCAATTTTATTTAAAGTTAAAATTTCCATAATTTACCTCCGAATTATTTGTTTTCCATTTCAAATTTTTTCATAAATTCAACAAGCTTTTTAACGCCGTCAACCGGCATAGCATTATAGATGCTTGCTCTCATACCGCCTACCGAACGGTGACCTTTAAGGTTTACAAGGCCGTTTTCTTTGGCTTCTTTTATGAATTTTGCGTTCAATTCATCGTCATCGGTTACAAACGGAACATTCATAAGCGAGCGATCCTCTTTTGCAACAGTTCCCTTGAACATTTTTGAATTATCAAGAAAATCATACAAAAGACCTGCTTTGTACTCATTTATTTTTTGAATTTCGCTTATTCCGCCGAGGTTATCAAGCCATTCGCACACAAGAGAGCACATATAAATTGCAAATGTCGGAGGTGTGTTGAACATTGAACCGTTGTCGGCGTGAGTCTGATAATTAAGCATTGTAGGAGTAATATCAAGAGCATTTCCGATTAAATCTTCTCTTACGATTGCAACAGTAAGACCCGCGGGAGCCATATTTTTTTGCGCGCCTGCGTAAATTATACCGAATTTGTCAACGTCAATTTCCTGGCTCAAAATTGAGGAGGACATATCCGCAACAAGCGGAATGTTTCCAACCTCGGGAATGGTTGTGTATCTTGTACCGTAAATGGTGTTGTTATGGGTAATATGAACGTAATCCGCGTCCTTTGAGAACATATCAGCCGAAAGCTTGGGAATATATGAGAAGGTTTTATCCTCCGATGAAGCAACAATTTTAACATCGCCGTATCTTCCTGCCTCTTTTGCGGCTTTTTTAGACCATACACCGGTTAAAACATAGTCGGCTTTTTTGTTTTTATACAAATTTAACGGCACCATGGCAAACTGCGTTGACGCACCGCCCTGTAAAAACAAAACCTTATATTTGTCGCTTATTTTCAAAAGCTTTCTAAGGAGTGATTCACATTCGTCGATAATCGTCTGAAAATCGGAGGAACGGTGACTCATCTCCATAACCGACATACCCGAACTGCCGTACGAAATTAACTCTTTCTGTGCTTTTTCAAGTGCCTCGATAGGCAAGCACGACGGACCTGCTGAAAAGTTATAAACCCTATTCACTATAAATTCCTCCAATATTACTTTAAATTTTTCGCACAAACTTTGGTTATGCGAATTTTACATCATAATTAGCAATAATTATATAACATTTTTTTAAAATAGTCAATGCCTAAACGGCATAAATTTGAATTATTGTTAAAATTCATCTTATTTTTCGTCCCTCAAGGTAAAACCTTTTGTCACACGCTTCTCCCATTGAAAAAGTTTTTCTCGGAAGTGCGCCGTCAAGAATTACGGTTTTAAACAAATCGCTCTTTTGCATAGCGTTTAAAAGTATGCCGACATTCCCCTTTTTTTCGGCAAGTTTTTCAGCAACGGACGCTCCGTGAATATAATCTGCGCTGCCGCCAAAATTTTTGATATATTCATCGATAACGCTTTGAATACAGCCAACCGTAAGATTAAAATCAGGATTTTTTATAACATATGATTTTTTCTTGCCGTTTGACACAAACGTAAAATCGCCTTTTTGAGCTTCTTCTAACTGATATTTCTTTTTAAGCTCATTTAAAAAATTATCCTCGTCAACGTCAAAAACAACTCTGTGAATAGGTTCAAAAACAAGCGATTCATCGTGCAGATTAACAATTTCGACAAGCGCATAGCGTATGGGCAAATTCTTTGCCTTATCCCCTATTTTCTCCTTTTCGTTTTCATAGCAGGTTTTGGCGGTTGCAAGCGAGTGATTTCCGTCGCCCACCGCATACTGCAAAACTCCTTTGCCGCTCACCGAATATTTTTTCTCAAACGCACTCTTTTCGCCGAGTTTTTCAAGCTTTTCAATAATGTTTTCGGTATCGGTAATTTTGTAACCCTTTATTCTGCCTGAATTTTTCATCAGCGAAAAATTGTAAACAGGCTCTAAATAAGCTTTGTCGATTTTTTCGATAATTTCTTTTTTGTCGTCGTCAATAAGCAGCATAACGTGCGGAAATTCAAGCTCTGCACCGCGTCTTATCTTAACTCTGGGCGGTATTCTTTCCAAAACTGTTCCTTCGGTAGCGCGGATTTTGCTTTGCGAGCCTATGTTAAAGTCGTATTCCTCAAGGTCAACGACGCCGACAATTCCTTTTCTTACACTGCCGTTTGCAAGAGTTCGTTCAACGTATATAAGACACGGCTCGGTTTGGTAAACATTACCGTTTTCCATATATTCAACCATTTTTTTATTTATATTTTCAATACGCTCATCCGCATTGCCGTCATTTAAGTAAATTTCGGGAAAAACAAGGTTATATGTTGAAGGGCAGCTTCCCACAAAATTTTCAACATCCTCCCAATATTGAGGCTCTGATGTGTACTGGTCGCACGCAACAACACTCCATTTTTCCATATCGCAATTTTTCGGAAGTATAATTTTTGCTTTGTCAAAAACAGGCATTTTTATCGTCCTTTCGCATAATTATGCTTCTATTTTAGTATTTTTTACACAAAATTGCAAGCATTTTTAAAAAACAGTATCTTTTTTCTAAAAAGATGTTATAATTATGGTATGACATTGAAAGGAAATTATATAATATGACGCAAAAAGAAAAACTGCAAGCGTTTTTCGGTGATGATTTATACGTTCCGATGACGCTTGACGACATAAAAGCAGTGCTTGGTGTACCGAGCGAGGACGAAGAAGAATTTGAAAAAATTATAGCCGAGCTCACCGAAGAAGGAATTATAGTAAAAACCACAAAAAAGCGCTATGTGCTTGCAAAAACTCTGGGGCTTACAAGTGGAAAATTTCAAAGTACCGAGCGCGGTTTTGGCTTTATGCTGCGCGAGGACGGCGATATTTTTATTCCGTCCGACAAAACAAACGGCGCACTTAACGGCGATACCGTTTTGGTGCGCATAACAAACCGAAAAACCAAGACAAAACGCAGTGAGGGCGAGGTTGTGTCGGTTTTAAAGCGCGCGTCCGAATACATTGTGGGAACATTTGCAAAAAGCAGAAATTTTGGCTTTGTTATACCTGATGACAGGCGAATAAAAAAGGATATTTTCATATCAAAATACAGAAACTCAAATGTTAAAGACGGCGACAAGGTTGTGTGCAAAATAACAGATTATTCCACCGAACGCAAAAATCCCGAGGGAATAATTACCGAAATTTTAGGTAATTTTGAAGACAAAGGCGTAGATGTTTTATCGGTTATAAGACGCTTTGGAATATCCGACGAATTTGATAAAAAGGTTATTGCCGAAGCGGATAAAATTCCGGACGAAATTTCACCTAAAGAAATTGCAAACCGCCGCGATTTCAGAAACGATACCATAATAACAATTGACGGTGCGGATGCGAAAGACCTTGATGATGCGGTAGGAATAAAACGCACCGAAAACGGCTATACACTGTCAGTGCATATTGCCGACGTTACGCATTATGTGAAAGAAAACAGCGCAATAGACAAAGAAGCTTTCAAGCGCGGCACAAGTGTGTATTTTGCCGACCGCGTTGTGCCTATGCTGCCAAAAAAGCTCTCAAACGGAATATGCTCGTTAAATCCGAGACTTGACAGACTGACTTTATCTGTTATAATGGATTTAGACGAAAGCGGAAATCTTATAAATTCCGAAATCTGCGAGGGCATTATAAAAACCAAAGAACGTATGACCTACGAGGACGTTACAAAAATTTTGGACGGTGACAAAAATCTTTGCGAAAAATACAAACATATTCTGCCCGATTTATATGTAATGCAGACGCTTGCGTTGATTTTAAAGGGAAAACGCATAAAAAAGGGCAGCATTGATTTTGACTTTCCCGAAACAAAAATTGAATTGGATGAAAACGGCAAACCCATAAAAATTTCAAAACGCGAAATAACAGCTGCAAATTCAATTATCGAAGAATTTATGCTGATGTGCAACAAAACCGTTGCCGAAACGTTTTACTGGGCGAGTATTCCGTTTGTCTACCGCGTTCACGAAAAGCCGGCGGCAGATAAAATCTCGGCGTTTAACGATTTTGTGAAAAATATGGGCTTTACGATAAAGGGAGCGTCCGCACCGCATCCAAAAGAATTTGCGCGTCTTTTGGACAAAATACGAAACACCCCGTATGAAAGGATAATCTCCACCGCACTTTTGCGTTCTCTTATGAAGGCGAAATATATGCCGCACAATGAAGGGCATTTTTCGCTTGCATTTGAGTATTATTGCCATTTTACATCCCCCATAAGGCGTTATCCCGACCTTGCAATTCACAGAATTATAAAGGAATTTTTAAAGGGGAATTTAAGCGAAACACGGATAAAAGAACTGTCGCAGTTTACCGAAAGCGCTGCACTACATTCAAGCGAAACCGAGGTTATCGCGCAGGAGGCGGAACGCGAAGTCTGCGATATCAAAAAAGCTGAATTTATGGCGGATAAGATTGGAATGGAATTTGACGGAATTATTTCGTCAGTCGCTCCGTTCGGATTTTTTGTTGAGCTTGAAAACAGTGTTGAAGGACTTGTGCGGATTGCAGACCTTGACGACGACTATTATGCTTACGACGAAAAAACCTTTTCTCTGCGCGGTGAAAGAAGCGGCAAAATTTACAAAATCGGTGATGAAGCAAAAGTAATTTTAGCAAATGTTGATGTTCTTTCACATCAGATAGATTTTGTTTTAAGTTAAATTTGAGGTGACATAATTTGGAAAATATAAAAATAATTGCACAAAATAAAAAAGCGTGGCACGATTACTTTATAATCGAGCAAACAGAATGTGGCATAAGCCTTGCGGGCACAGAGGTAAAATCGCTCCGCGAGGGCAAAATTAACCTGAAAGAAGCGTACGCACAGATTGTAAACGGCGAGGTTTACATAAAACAAATGCACATAAGTCCGTTTGAAAAGGGAAATATTTTTAACAAAGACCCTATGCGTGACAGAAAGCTTCTACTGCACAAAAGCGAAATAAGAAGGCTTATCGGGCAGACAAAGGAAAAAGGCTTTTCGCTTATTCCGACAAAGGTTTATTTTAAAAATTCAAAGGTAAAAATTGAAATTGCCCTTGCAAAAGGAAAAAAGGATTATGACAAGCGCGAGAGCATTGCAAAAAAAGACGCAAAGCGCTCAATGGACAGAAAAATGAAGGAATTTAATCAAAGATAGAAAAATACTTCAATAAAACATTACACAATCGTATGTAGAGGCGCGTTTATGCGCCCCTTTTTTCATTTTCAGTCGATATAATTGTCTATAGAAGGGCCGAAATCATAAACGTCCTTGTAGGATTCAAGTTCGTTTTCGTCAAGCGGCGAAATTTGAATAATTCCCGTGCAGTCAGTCGCTGACGCTGCTTTGCAGGTGTCGAGCAAATCATCTTCAAGTATAGGAATCGGCTTATTTGTTTTTGTTTTTTCCTTTCGCTCGCGTCTTATTTTACTCATTAATTTCAGCTCCTTTGCTTAGCGTAATATTTATATCAATCTTACGCTATAATTATTATTAGCAAAAAAGCTTTTTAAATACAAAGTAAAAAACGGCTTTTTTGCCGTTTTTATTTTATGTTTTTAAATTTTCACATTTTTTACTTTTTTAAGAACGTAAAATATCCGTCCGCTATCCTTTTCTGGCACAGCAAAATCATAGTTTCCGCCAAACATTCCAACAACCTCAAACCCACTTTTTTCTGCGGTTTTCCGTATTTTTTCGTCGGTGTATATTCTTTCGGTATGCACCTCGTCAAAACGGCGGTAAAGTCCATTTTCATTTACAAAAAACGTAAGATAAAACGTGCATATTCCGTTTTTTTCATCAAGCTCGTTTTCCCAAACGTAGTAAATATCATCGCTGTCATAGGTAAAAACATTGTCTGCAAGGATATTTTTAAATTTATACGGCGAATTCACATCAAAAACAAACAAGCCTTCAGGATTAAGATAGTTATTCGCAAGGCAAAACATTCTGTCAAAATCCTTCTCGTTATTCAAATGATTTACACTGTCCAAAAGGCATAAAAACGCGTCAACAGTGCCGTAAAGCTCAAAATTTGAAATATCCTGATTAAGATACAAAATGTTTCTTTCACCCTTTTTTTCGGCGGCAACATCAAGCATATTCGGCGAAAAATCAATGCCTATCATATCATAGCCGAAATCCGACATAAGATTGCAGATACTGCCGGTACCGCATGCAAGGTCGCATACCAGCGATACATCATTTTTTGCGTATTTATCAAAAATGCGCTTTATAAATTCTGCAATTTTTTTGTATTCGACATCATATGTAAGCTTATCATAATAATAAGCAAAATCAAGATACTGTTCCAAATTTTTACCTCTTTTTAAAGTTTTTTAAGCTTCGCAAACGATGCCATAAGATTTCGTGTTCCAACATTGTCAAACAAAATTTCAAGCATCATATCATCTCCGCTTTCGGTTATGCCCACAATCATACCTTCGCCGAATTTTTTGTGCGCCACCCTCTCGCCTTTTTTGTAGGTTACGCTGTTTTTCATTTCGGCGCCGCTTTTTACATTTTTGGAAATAATCGCGCTGTAATCCATATCGCTTTTCTTATTTGCCGATGAGAAAAGGTCGCTGCTCATATAATTTATTCCGCCGCCGTACGAAGCAAACTGCTTGCGCACAATATTGTCGGTGCGGTGCAAAAGCTTTTCGGGTATTTCACCCACAAACTCCGACACAACCTTGCTTTCGGTTTTGCCGAACATAACTCTTTGAAGAGCGTATGTAATGTAAAGCTTTTCCCGCGCTCTTGTTATTCCGACATAGCAAAGACGTCTTTCCTCTTCAAGCTTGTCAAGCTCGCCCTCCGACTGATAACTCGGAAAAAGTCCCTTCTCAAGTCCGCACATAAACACAACCGGGAACTCCAAACCCTTTGCACTGTGCAGAGTCATCATAACTATTGCGTCCTGCTCACTGTCATAATTGTCCACATCCGAAACAAGCGAAATATTATCCAAAAATCCGCCGAAAGACGGCTCGTCAACATTTTTTTCATACTCTAACGCTTTGGATTTAAACTCCTGCAGATTTTCAATTCGCGCTCTCGCTTCAGCAGTATTTTCGGCAATAAGACTGTCGACATATCCTGTTTCGGCAAACACCTTATCCATAAAATCAACAAGCGGAATATTATCAATATATCCGCGAAGATTGTTTATAATATTTGCAAATTCTCGTATTTTTGCACTGCTTCTTCCAAGCGTTTCGATATATTTTTCGTCACTGATAATATCAAACATACTGACGCCCATACTTTCAGCAAACGCGGCGATTTTTCCCACCGTTGTGTCACCTATTCCGCGTTTCGGAACGTTTATAATTCTCGTCAGATTAACATCATCGTTAGGATTGTAAATAACCCTTAAATATGACAAAATATCTTTAATTTCCTTGGTATCATAAAATCTTAAGCCTGCAAGCACTCTGTACGGACACGAAAGGTTATCCTCAAGTGCACGGGTCTGCGCGTTGGTGCGATACAAAATTGCAATATCTTTATACGAATACTTTCCCGACGAAACAATTTTTTCAATTTCGCCCGAAATATACATAGCCTCGTCCACTTGGTCGCTGCAGGTGCGAACCTCGATTTTTTCGCCCTCTCCCTGTTCAGTCCAGAGCTTTTTTTCCTTGCGTTCAAAATTATTTGCAATAACCGCATTTGCCGCATCCAAAATTGTTTGCGTGGAGCGGTAATTCTGTTCAAGCTTAATATTTTTTGCATCGTCAAACTGCTTTTCAAAATCGAGAATATTCCTTATGTTCGCACCGCGGAATTTGTAAATACTTTGGTCATCGTCGCCCACAACGCAAATATTTCGTTGCTTTTTGGCAAGCATTGAAACAAAAATATACTGCAAATTGTTGGTATCCTGATATTCGTCCACCATTATGTATTTAAACTTGTTCTGATAATACTCCAAAACGTCGGGATTATCGTTAAAAAGTTCAACCGTTTTTGCAATCAAATCGTCAAAATCCATTGCGTTGTATTCTTTAAGCTTCTTTTGATAAAGCGCATAAATAAGCGCATACTTTTCGCCGCGGAAATCATCATTGCGCCGTGCAAATTCCTTACAGTCTATCATTTCGTCTTTAGCCGAGCTGATTTTTGACATAATGCTTTTAACGGGATAATTGTCCTCGTTAAGATTAAGCTCGCGAAGGCAGTCTTTTATAAGCCTTTTCTGATCATTTGTATCATAAATATTGAAATTGGACGTATAACCTATCTTGTCAATATCTCTGCGCAGTATGCGAAGGCACGCCGAGTGAAAAGTTTTTATCCAAATATCACTGCTCTCATCTCCCACAAGATTTTCAATTCTTGTGCACATTTCCTTTGCCGCCTTGTTTGTAAAGGTGATTGCCAAAATCTCCCACGGAGCGGCAAGATGATTTTCCAAAATGTATGCAACCCTGTGCGTTAAAACCTTCGTTTTTCCGCTGCCTGCGCCGGCAAGCACCAAAAGCGGTCCTTCGGTGGTTGTGACAGCTTCTTTTTGTCTGTCGTTGAGTCCTTCAAGTAAATTTATCATTATAAATGTTCTCCGTTTTTTATATTTCTACACCCAAAACTTCTTCGATATATCCGTAAAATTCCTCAACACCCATTCCGGATACTGCAGAAAACGGGATTATTATGTCGTCGCCTTTAAGCGAAAGTGTTTTTATAATATCCGAAATATGCTCGTTTAACTGTGCATTGGAAAGTTTGTCGCATTTTGTGGCTATAACCACTGCTCTTTCACAGCAGGCGCGGATATAGCGCAGCATTGTAATGTCGTTTTCGGTCGGCGTGTGACGGCTGTCGACAAGCAGAATAACCTGGCAAAGCTGTCTGCGCGTGTTAAGATACGTTTCAATCATATCCGCCCACTTTTTCTTTTCCGTTTTTGAAACCTTCGCATAGCCGTATCCGGGAAGGTCAACAAAATTCATTGTATTGTCAATATTGTAAAAATTTATCGTTGCGGTTTTTCCGGGCTTCGAGCTTACTCTTGCGAGGCTTTTTCTGTTCAAAAGCTTATTTATTAGCGATGATTTTCCCACATTGGAACGCCCTGCAAACGCAATTTCTTTAAAATCCGTTTTGGGATACTGATTAACATCAACTGCCGACACCGTAAGCGAAACATTATTTAAATTCATAAAAAATCCTCTCTATTCCAAAGCGGTTTTAAGCACCGTATCCATATTTTCTGCGGCAACAAAATTAATTTTTTCGCGAATATTTTCGGGAATATCCTCTAAATCAGGCACATTTTCACCGGGAATAATAATAGTGGTTATGCCAATCCTATATGCCGCAAGCGCTTTTTCTTTAAGTCCTCCGATCGGAAGCACTCTGCCGCGAAGGGTAATTTCTCCCGTCATTGCAACGTCCTTTTTAACTCTTTTGCCCGAAAGAGCAGAAATCAGAGCCGTTGCCATTGTTATGCCCGCCGACGGACCATCCTTGGGCGTTGCGCCCTCGGGAACGTGAATGTGAATGTCGTTATTTTTATAAAATTCGGTGTCAATTCCGTATTGTTCAGCGCAGGAACGAGCATAGCTTATCGCCGTCATTGCCGACTCCTTCATAACGTCGCCAAGCGAACCGGTAAGCTCAATTTTGCCGCTGCCCTTTGATATATTAACCTCAATCGAAAGGGTATCGCCGCCGTACTGCGTCCACGCAAGACCTGTTGCAATGCCTATTTCACTCTCTTTGTTTTTCTCATTTTTTATAAAAATCTTTCTGCCGATATAACTTTCAAGATTTTTTTCGCTTACCGAAACACTTTTAACCTCGCCGCTTACAATTCTTTTTGCACATTTGCGAAGCACAGCAGCGATTTTTCGCTCAAGCTCTCTCACTCCCGATTCCCGAGTGTAATTGTCAATTATCGAAATAATTGCATCATCTGAAAACCTGACGTTTGATTTTTTAAGTCCGTTTTGCTTAAGCTGCTTTGGCACGAGATATTTTTTTGCAATGTTTAGTTTTTCCTCATCGGTATAACCCGAAACATTAATAACCTCCATCCTGTCCAAAAGCGGGCGGTCAATGCCGTCAAGCGAATTTGCAGTGGTTACGAAAAGCGTTTTTGAAAGGTCAAACGGAAGCTCTATATAATGGTCGCGGAACGAAAAATTCTGTTCGGAATCCAGAACCTCCAAAAGCGCTGATGACGGGTCACCTTTAAAATCGTGCGAAAGCTTGTCAATTTCATCGAGAAGTATCAGCGGATTGTTTGATTTTGCCTGTTTTAAAGCGTACATTATGCGTCCCGGCATTGAACCGATATATGTTTTTCTGTGTCCGCGTATTTCCGATTCGTCGCGAATACCGCCGAGCGAAATGCGCGCATAATTTCTGCCGAGCGCGTGCGCAATGGACAGCGCAATAGAGGTTTTTCCCACTCCCGGAGGGCCTACAAGACAAATTATCGGCGATTTTAAATCACCCGATAATTTTCTTACTGCAAGATATTCCAAAATACGTTCTTTTACTTTTTCAAGCCCGTAATGGTCGTTATCAAGCACCTTTGCGGCATTTTCAATATCGTTGTTTTCCTCGGTTGATACGTTCCACGGAATGTCACACAGCCATTCGACATATGTGCGTATAACCGATGCTTCAGGACTTCCCGACTGCATTTTTACCATTCGTGAAAGCTCTTTTTCAGCTTTTTTCAAAACATATTCGGGCGCGTTCATTTTAATAAGCTTGTCCATAAGCTCGTTTGCCTCGGCTTCGACTCCGTCCTTATCGCCCAGCTCGCTTTGAATAACCTTAAGCTGCTCGCGAAGGTAATAATCCTTTTGATTTTTGTCGATATTCCCCCTCACCTTGCGGTTTATATCGCGTTCCACCGACAAAATTTTTATTTCCTTATCAATAAGCCTTATAAGCATTTTCAGACGCTCTGTAACGTTAAGCTCCTCTAACAGCGCCTGCTTGTCCTCAATGTCAAAGCTTATGCCCGAACATACAAGGTCGGCAAACTCGCACGGGTCGTTTATTCCTGCCGCGCCTTTTACCGATTCAGGCGAAAATTTTGGATTTGCGTCATAATAGCTTACAAGCTGTGATTTTATTTTACGCATAAACGCTTCGTTTGTAATCTGCGTTTCCTCATCTTCGCCGCAAACGCTTTCAAGAGTTTCAATTTCGCATCTGTAATACGGAATATCCGACACAAATTTTACAATTTTCGCACGGCTTACACCTTCCACAAGCACGCGGACATCATTTTCGGGCAGCTTTAAAATCTGCTTAACCTTTGCAACCGTTCCAACCAAAAACAAATCCTCCCGCATAGGAGAATCCAAAAGCGGATTTTTCTGTGCCGTTAAAAAGACAAGCTGATTTTCGGCAATGGATTCTTCAAGCGCGCGTATAGAAAATGTTCGGCGCACATCAAAATGCAGAATCATATACGGGAAAACGGGCAGACCTTTAAGCGGCAGAACGGGCAGAATTTGCACATTTTTTTCTTTTGCACCAATATTTTCCTCAATGTTCTTGCTTGGTTCGATTTCTGTATTTAAAATTTCTTCGGTATTATCCGAATTATTAATTTTATCTGTTTTTAAATTATCAACAGCCAATTACATCACCACCGTATCAATATAATACATTATTATACCTTTTTTTCGCACTGTTATCAAGTATAAATTTTGAAAAGTTTAAAATTTAGCCAAAACAGGCATAAAAAAAAACGCCGAAATATAAGCGTTCTTTAAATTTTTAATAGTTTTTACGGTTTGAACCGCGTTTCGGCTCCATGCTTCTTTTCAAATCGTGCATTTTTTCTTCGCTTGCCTGCTTAAATTTATTAAGCTTTTCTTCAAACGAAATATCCTCCGACGGCTTTTTATCCCACACAAACTCTGCGGGACGCTTCGGCATCGACGCTTCTTCTTCCTTTATAGCCTGTTTTATTGAAAGTCCGATTTTTCCGCTCGGGTCAACGTTAGTAACCTTAACCTTTACTGTTTGTCCAACCTTCAAATGCTCTTTAATATCCTTTACATATTCCAAAGCGACTTCTGAAATATGCACAAGACCCGTTGTGCCCTCGCCGATTTCAACAAACGCTCCGAAATTTGTAATACCCGTAACCTTGCCTTCATAAATCTTGCCGACTTCAACCTGCATTAGTAAAATTTGCCTCCTTAAAAATGGGTCAACACCAAAAAAAGTGACCGTTTGAGCAAATATGGGGTTTTAATAAATCGCCTAATTTCCGTTGGCGTCAATAAACACCTTTTCGTCAGGCATAACAAGCCCCAATTCATCTCTTGCTATTTTTTCTATGTAGTAATCAGAAGAATAAATCGCACTTTTTTCTTCAAGCTCTTTTGACAGCTTTTCTTCAGTCTTTATATCCGATTTAAGCTTTGAAATTTTTTTATTGTAATAATTTATTTCGCCCTGCTGCTTTATCAAAATAACGGCAGCCGCGCACAAAAAAACTAATGCTATCAACTTATTTAAAGACAGCTTTTTTTTAAGCTTTCTCTTTCGCATTATTAGCCCTCCGCCAAACATATCAAACCATAACAATTAAAACTATACTAACTTACAATTAGACTATCTACATTATACCTCAAACTTTTATAAATGTAAAGCTAATTTTTGCGAAAAATGCGATTTAACCGTCTAAAATCAAAAATTTGTTTATTTTTTATAAATTCAAGGTGCTTTTTTTGTAATTTTAGCCAAAATCCGACAAATATAAACGGTTTTTTCACATACATAAAAATAAATACCGCAGCTCGTTTGAGCCATTTAAACGGAATAAAGACTATATGCGCCGTCTTTTTTATAATTTTTGCAATAAATTTTACGGCGCAGGTAAAATATTTGCTTACCGACATGGTGTACAGAATAAATCCCGTAAGCATCGCCACCGCCTCGTACCAGCGTATATCGCCGGAATTTGCAATAAACACCACCTCGAACGAAACTATTGACAGTACCAGCCACACGATTATATCGCCGAAACCGAGCAGCATAAGATTTTTGCCGCTGTTTTTTATAAGGCGGTAAATGTCAAAAATCATTCCGATAACCGTTCCTCCGATTGCGGTTTTTAAAAAAATCAGCGCTTCCTCGCTTATTGAAACCGTCATTTTATCACCCTACTTAAACATTCTGCTTAAAATGCCGCCGCGGTTTGCCTTTGACATTGCGTATCTTAAGCAGTCGATAAAACCTTCTATTTCCACCTCGCCGGTATCAACGCTCAATTTGTTGATTTTAAGCTCTGTTCCCGTTACTATAAGCACCTCCATCTGCGTATGCAGAATTATTTCCTCATCGTTAAAGCTTTCCACATCCTCAACGCCCGAAACGGTAAGATGCGCGCGGTTTTCCATAATTAAATTGTGCACAACGTCCGCTCCCTGCGCTCTTGTAAGTTTTTCCATAAATTTTATCCTCCTTATTTTTTGCTTTATTTCATTATATTTGAAAATTTTTTATTATATGAAAGCTTGTGTATATTTTTTTAATATTTATTAAAAATATCTAATACAAAGAAATTTTATATTACGGAGGAAATTATGAAAAGAACGCATATTTTTGTAAACAATATTTTCATTATAACATCATTTGTACTGCTTCTTGCGTTTATAATAGCCGTGCCGTTTTTATCGAAAAACGAAAAAGCGTATGCCGATTCAAACTCATATGAGCAAAATCTTGAGCTTTTGGCACGCGCTGTAAACGGTGAAGCGCGCGGAGAAATTTACGAAGGTCAGGTTGCCGTTGCGGCGGTTATTTTAAACAGAGTAAAGCATCCGTCGTTTCCAAATACCATTGCGGGCGTTATATATCAGCCCGGCGCATTTACCGCGGTAACCGACGGGCAAATTCACGCTGCGCTTGACAAAAATTCCACTGTTTACAAAGCCTGTCAGGACGCCCTTAACGGCTGGGACCCTTCAGGAGGCGCGATATACTACTACAACCCGGCAAAAACCACAAATAAGTGGATTTATTCCCGTCCCGTGATAAAAGTTTTGGGCAATCACACATTTGCAAAATGATTGCACTAACCTAAAGTGCAGTCAAAGCTTTCTGACAGGCATACCAAAACCTTGTCTTACAATAAATTTCTGAAAGGAAAACGATATGGAAAACACAAACCAAAAATCCAGACCGTCGCTCGGATATTTTTTAATACTTGTAACTGCGCTTCTTGTAATAACAGGTGCGGCGGCTATTGTAAAAAACAATTCGGCAAACGCTATGAAAGGACAGCTTAACGACGTTTATACACGCTCGTTTTTGCAGCTTACCGACTGTGTTAAGGACATAGACACCCTCTTGTCAAAATGCATTGTTACAAATTCACCGTATGTTTTAAACGATTTGGCAAACGAAATTTATCAAAAAGCCTCGTTTGCACAAGCAAATCTGGGCGAGCTTCCCATTTCGCACGTTGAAATTGACAACACCGCAAAATTTTTAACGCAGGTGGGCGATTACACCTATTCAATATCAAAAAAAGGACTTCGTGGAGAAGAACTTTCCGCCGAGGAAAAAAGCACGCTGGAAAACTTGGCAAAATACTCCTCCACCCTTACGCAAACGCTTTTTGAAATTCAAAATGATTTATTTTCGGGTAAGCTTACCTTTGACATTTCCGAAAAATCCTCTCAAGTGCTCGCAAACGAGGACAAAAAGCTTAATATAGGCTCATCTGCCGAAAGAATGGAAAAGGAATTTGAAGAATATCCATCTCTTATTTATGACGGACCTTTTTCCGACCACATTAATAAAATCAGCGCAAAAATGCTTGGAAATGCAAACAAAATTACCGAACAGCATGCAATGGAAATTGCAAAGGAATTTTTAAACGAGCCTAAAAAAATTTCCGGCCGCGGAAAATCAGAATCAAACATTCCTACCTACATTTTTTCGGCATATAATTCGGGCGGCGATGACGCGTATATTGAAATAACCGAAAACGGCGGATATATTTTGTATATGCTAAAAAACCGCGACGTTGCCGAGACAAAGCTTGATATTACCGATGCGGTAAGGCTCGGAGCAGACTGCCTCGCAAAAAACAAATGCTATTCTATGAAAGAAAGCTATTACGAAATCAGAAACAACATTGCCACCATAAATTATGCATATGTTGAGAATGACGTCATTATGTATTCCGACCTTATAAAGCTTAAAATTGCGCTTGACAACGGAGAAATTTTAGGATTTGAGGCAAACGGATACATTATGTCTCACGCTGAACACCGACCGTTAAACGAAGTTAAGCTTACAGTTGATGAGGCGCGCGAAAAGGTATCAAAAAGTCTTGAAATAGTTTCGGAAGGCAAGGCGGCAATTCCGAAGGATAACAAAACCGAAGTGCTGTGCTACGAATTTAAAGGCAAATTCAACGGCAAAAATTATATTGTATATATAAATGCCACCACAGGTCAGGAGGAAAAAATTCTTATTCTTCTCGAAAATGAAAACGGTACTCTGACGCTTTAAAAAGTTCTTGACAAAATATTGCTTTTCGGTTATATTTAAAGTAAGAAATATAACTTTTAAGGAGCAATGACTTATTATCATTTCCAAAATTTATCTCTCGGATATAGCAGCAAGCTGAAGGCTTGATTTTCAGAGCCTTCGGTGTTTTGCTGTTTTTATTATTCACTATAAAATCCGAAAGAGGTAAAAAAATGAAATATATATTAAGCGAAAAATATAACAAATATTTATCAAAAATTATGGGTCCTAACCCCATAAAATTAGAAGAAGAACTGCTTTTCGGCAACAAAATTCCGAAAGGCTCGGTTGTTTGCGACCTTGGCAGCGGTCAGGGGCTTACATCAGTGTTTTTGGCAAAGGAATACGGTTTTAAAGTGTATGCCGCCGACCTTTGGAGCGACCCTAACGAAAATCGAAAGTTTTTTGACTCGGTTGGCCTTGACGAAAATACCATTATTCCGGTAAAAGCAGACGCGTTAAACCTCCCGTTTGAAAAAGAATTTTTTGACGCGGTAGTAAGCACCGATTCGTACAATTATTTCGGCAGAGATGAAAATTATCTTGACAACTGTCTTTTGCCGTTTGTAAAATGCGGCGGTTATATTTATATCTCTGTTCCGGGAATGAAAAAGGACTGTCACGAAAATCTGCCGCCGGAGCTTATGTTGTCGTGGAATGAAGAACAGCTTGACTATATCCACGATATATCTTATTGGAAAAATATTTTGTCAAAAAGCAAAAATTCCGAAATTATTTCGGTTTGCGAAATGGAATCAAATGATGAGGTTTGGGCGGATTGGCTGAAACAGGATAATGAATATGCCGTATCCGACCGCAAAGCTATGGAGGCGGGCGGCGGCAAATATCTAAACTTTATAAAAATTGTGCTGAAGAAAAAATAATATATTTTGCAGCAAAAAGGGGCGGTATAATCCGTCCCTTTTTATAATACAAGTCAGTCAGTCAATGTCGTGAACCTAAAAATAGCATTTCTGTTTTTAGGTGTGAAATTGTAAATTTAACACAAATGGTTTCGCAAAACCATTTGTTCAGTAAACATTATTTATGATATTCCTCATTTGCATTTATTTTGAACGCACGGTAAATTTGTTCTGCCAAAATAAGTCGCATAAGATTATGCGGAAAGGTCAT
>JALEIO010000073.1 GCA_022769845.1 Oscillospiraceae bacterium | reverse complement strand
GATGAATTGTGTGATTATCACATAGACAATCTTATGCAGCTTTTGGATATTATATTGTAAAATAAAGCTCACTTAAGTGTGCGGTATGATGTTTATGATAACAATCTTAATATTTTCCAATTAAAATATAAAATTATTTTTTACAGCAATTTTGACATATATTTGCGTACATATATGAATACGTCATTGTCTGCACAAGAATATTGCGGTTAAGGCTACGGCTCGGTAAATAGGTTGTTTTGGAAGATAACAGGCTGTATATGATAGGTGAAATATTGAATCGACTGCGGAGGACAAAAGTTTATTTGCCACCAAATCAGTGAACCGGGCGGTAACCGATAAGATAAAATATTCAAAGACAGGAGCAGATAATTATAATGAATTTTAAAGATATATCCGCAAAATACAGACCGATACCGTTTTGGTCGTGGAATGAAAAACTGGATATAAATGAAACAAAAGAACAGGTACAAATGATGTATGATGCAGGAATCGGCGGATTTTTTATGCACGCAAGAGGCGGACTGCAAACTGATTATATGGGAGAGGAATGGTTTTCAAACGTTGATGCGGCGGTTGATACTGCGCGAAAATACAAAATGCGCCCGTGGGCATATGATGAAAACGGTTGGCCGAGCGGTTTCGGCAATGGCAAAGTTAACGGCTTGGGTGTTGAATATCAGCAAAAGTATCTTCGTATGAGCGATACGGAGCCTAAAGATAACTTAATTGCGAAATGCGGTGAGCATTATTTCTATTATGATATAAATCCGTTCTATGTTGATGTGCTTGACAAAAAAGTTACTGCAAAGTTCATTGAAGTTGCATATCTGCCGTACTATGAAAAATACGGCAATAAAATAGAAGGATTTTTTACCGATGAACCGCAGATTTCGCGTAACGGTATCCCATGGAGCTTTATATTTGAAAAAGAATACAATTTAAGGTATTCGGATAATATTTTTGAGCATCTTGAGGAACTGTTTTTGCCAAAAGGAGATTATAAAAAGACACGAATACAATTCTGGAAAATGGTTACGGATTTGTTTTCTACAAATTATTGCAAGCAAATTTATGATTGGTGTGATGAGCGCGGTCTTAAGCTTACAGGTCATCTTGTTTTGGAGGAAAGCCTTGTTTCCCAGCTTACAACGAACGGCGCTTGTATGCCTCATTATGAGTATATGCACATACCGGGAATGGATTGGCTGGGGAGAAATATATATGAATGTCTTACTCCTCTGCAGGTATCATCTGTGGCAGAACAGCTGGAAAAGAAACAGGTTATTTCCGAAACCTTTGCAATGTGCGGACATAATGTAAGCTTTGCCGAGCTTAAAGGCATATACGAATGGCAAATGGCGCACGGAATCAATCTTTTATGTCAGCATCTTGAGGGATATTCCTTAAGAGGAATAAGAAAAAGAGATTATCCGCCGGCAATGTATTATCATCAGCCATGGTGGAGGGAATACGATAAGCTTATAGACGCTCTTTCAAGAGAAAGTATGCTTCTTGCCAAAGGAAAAAGACAAGTGAGAGTGCTGTTGATACATCCTCAAACTACGGCATGGGCTATGTTTGACAATAATAAAAACGAAAAAATTGCGGAGCTTGAAGAAAAACTAAAAAATGAAATAAAAATTCTTAAGCAAAAGCATATTGAATTTCATCTGGGCGATGAAATTATAATGGAGCGTCATGCAAGAAATGAAAACGGCTGCATAATAATAGGCAGTCAAAGCTATGATATTGTGATAACAGCATGCTGTAAGATTATGATGCCGAGCACAAAACGGCTTATTGATGATTTTAAAATAAGCGGCGGAAAAATTCTTACAGCTGATGAAATAGAAGCGAATAATGTAACTGATAACAAAGAAATTACATATACAAAGCGTGTGTTTGATGATTTTTGTGTGCATTATTTTGTAAATACTTCTAATGAACGAAAAAAAGCGAAAATAAACGTAACCGGAAAAAAACTTGATATTTATACAGGCGAGAAGACAGTGTTTGATGAGAATTACGAGTTTGAGCCATGGGGCAGTCTTATGGTTATTGATGATGGAACTGACGGAAAAACAGTATGCGCTAAAAAGAATATAATACATCTTAATTCGGATGTTAAAATTGTAAAGCAAATAAAGAACACCATTACGCTTGATAGATGTGATTATTACTTTGATGGTCTACTGCAAGAGAAAAACGGATATGTGCTGAATATATGCGAACGCGCAAATGAATTAAAGCGTCCGGTAAAAATACATCAGGACTACCGAATAATGATAAATTCAAAACCGACAAAGCTTGAACTGGTTTGCGAAACACCTCAAAATTTTATAATTAGTGTAAACAATGTTGAAATCAAAAAAAACACAATCGGTTATTTCATGGATAAGAGCTTTAAGGTTATAGATATTTCGGATTATATTGCCGATGGAGAAAATATAATTTCTTTTGACTGCGATTTTTACCAAAGCAAAAGCTTTTATGAAAATCTCGAAAAATCCAAGGCTTTTGAATCCGAGAAAAACAAACTGTCCTATAATATGGAAATTGAAGCAATTTATCTTATTGGGGATTTTTGCGTTAAAACAGATGGAGTTTGGCAAGGTCTTGATAAAAAAGCAGTAAGATATTCGGGACAATTTGAAATTGATAAACCTAATACAACAATATCCGTTAAACACATAGAACAGCAGGGATATCCGTTCTTTTGCGGCGAAATGACCGTGGAAGGCGAGATTGACGTGACAGGCGATAATCCGGTGCTGGAACTTGATATGAAAGGAATTAATGCCGTTAAGGTTAAGATAAACGGAAAGGAAAAAACAATGCTTACCGATAACAGGCTGGATTTGGGCGGCTTTGGCATAAAAGGAAGAACTAAAATTAGGCTTACGATTATAAATAATTTGAGAAATCTCCTCGGACCGCATCATATAAATGAAGGCGAAACTTATTATACATCACCCGGAGAATTTTATAAGGAACGCTGTGTCTGGAACAAAAATCGCGAAATTGATTGGAATGACGGCTATTGCTTTGTTGAGATGTCAATATAATTCTCAAGTTTTAACGGTAAACGTGTAATAAATTACAAAAATATATCAAATGTGATAAACCGATTTCTAATATCGGACAGCAAAACCAAATAAAAGTATGTGTTTGTC
>JALEIO010000038.1 GCA_022769845.1 Oscillospiraceae bacterium | reverse complement strand
TGTGTTAGGCACGCCGCCAGCGTTCGTCCTGAGCCAGGATCAAACTCTCAATAAAAATATTTTAATGCAAAATTCCATTTCGCATCAAAGTTCTTACTTAAAGTTCTTTAGCTCATTACTAAACTTGGCTTAAAGCTGTGTCTGCTTTAATTTTTTAAACTCAATTCTCTTTAACGAGAACCTCTCTTTGCTGTTCAATTTTCAAAGACCAATTTAATTTTAACTGTCGTTTCCAAGCTGAATCTCTTTCTTGTTTATTGCATCAGCTGCAACTTTTATAGAATATCACATCTTTGAGCATTTGTCAACACTTTTTTCGATTTTTTTCAAATTTTCTTAAAATCAATAACCAAATTGTTTAAGATAAACCCAAAAACCGTTTTAAGAAAGCTGCTAAAACCCACTTTACATAAGTGCCTTCCTCAAAGGTGCTTTATTAATATACCATACCCAACACCCTCTTGTCAACACTTTTTTACAAAATTTTTATTTTATCGGCAAAGCATAAAATAAAACGAAAAAATAATGCAACACACTGCCGCCCAAGACAAACAGATGCCATACAGAATGCATAAATTTTGTTTTTTTCATTTTATAAAAAATTATACCTATAGTATAGCAAATTCCGCCCGCAACAAGAAGTGCTATGCCTTTTGCGGGAACAATTTTCATCATTTGCCAAAATGCAACTACAACCATCCACCCCATAAGAACATACAAAATCATCGAAATTTTTGTAAATTTTTTCAAATCTATACTGTTAAGCACAATTCCGAGCGCAGTAAGCGCAGTTGTTATGCCGAAAAGTGTCCAGCCGAGAGCTCCGCGTATCAGTGACAGATAAACAGGCGTATCAGTACCTAAAATCAGCACAAAAATCGAGCAGTGGTCCAAAATTCTGAAAACCGTTTTTGCCCTGTTATTTGCAAGCGAATGATAAATAGTAGACACCGCGTAAAGCAAAATCAGCGAAAAACCATATATGGAAGACGATACAATGCCGATTGCGTCGCTGACAAAACAGGCGTACACTATTGCCACCGCCGCCCCCGCAACAGATAAAAGCTCGCCTATTCCGTGTGATATTGCGTTTGCTATTTCCTCTCCGAGTGTTTGATTATTCACACTTGTCTGCATAAAAAACATCTCCAATCACTTCTTGTAGTTATTAATATATCATAGTACAATTATTTTGTCAAGCACATTTAGTATTAGATACTAAATATTGTTTTTCTTGTTAATTTAATTATTGCCAAGTTTTAAAAAATTAAGCAGTCCGCCTTATGACAGACTGCTTTTTTACAATTTTTCAATAACTCCGCACGCAATTTTTTCACCTGCATTGCCGCTTGGCTGACTTACAAAATCGTCCGAGCCGTAGTGAATTATAACCGTCCTGCCAATAATTTCTTCAACGTTTATACGCTCTGTGATAAACTGCAAATAGGCAAAACCTCCATTTGACAAAAGCTGCGGAAAATCTCCTGCGTGGTAAGGATGCGGACAATCTGACGGATTAAAATGCATTTTTGCATCAACAAATTCATCAGCTTCATTTCCTGTGCAGCTTGTTCCTTCGTGAAGATGGAACGCAAAAAATCCGCTGCCGCACCTATCGTCTTTGATAGGCAAACCGCTCACCTCGCACGTCACAAGAACGCCGACGCTCGTTTGATTGAACATAACCGTCCCCATTATATTCGGAAATTTTTTTCCACCCCTTATTAATGCACGCGCTTTGTTTGAATCCATAAAATCACCCCAAAATTAATATATGCATTATTTTATAACAGTGTGATTTTATCTTATTGGCAACGCGTTTTTGAAAAATTCAAATATACATTTTTACTGTTAATAAATAAAACTTTAGGGACGTCTTAAAACCGTCCCAAAAAAACTTTTTATTTCATCAGCAGTTTAACTTTGTTTTTTCCGCTCTGCCAAATTTCGTATGCCTTAAATTTAATCTCGACGTTTTTGTTTTCCGAATTTGTAATAAGCGCATATTCATCCTCCGACAAATTGTCCTTCAGCATCGCCATAGCCTCGGCGCTCATCTCGGGACTGCTCGCATCCACAAAGCACAGCGGCGGAAACATAACGCACCACCAATTTTTTCCCTTTGCCTCGCCTATTTCAACCTTAAGAGCCTCGTATGTGCCGGCAGGCAGCGTAACGTTTCCGTATGCCTTAGTAGGAAAATCACTCTTCCCGAACGTCACCTTCACAGGATAATCGCAGCCGTTTGCGGCAACTTCCGAACGTGCGATTTTCTCAATTTCTTCAAGATTGTCTTTTATATTCTTTTTTGCTTCGGAAATATCGGATTTTTTTGAAAATATACTGTCCGATCTCTGCAAAATTTTATCGCGCACCTTTAATTTTAATTGCTGGTCAAAGTCCGAGTCGCTGTTTGCAATAACGTGCAGCCGCAAAACGTTGTCCGAAAGCGCGGATTCCACCCTGTTGAAATACGACGAAACCGCCATGGATATAATTAAACCGATAATCATAACGGGTATAAATTTCTTCATTTTTAATCCTCCAAAAACGAATTTATACTATGATTATCGGCAATTTTAAAAAAATTATACATTATTTAAAGTTGATGTCAAATATGTCTGTTTATACTTTTCTTTCATAATTTTATAGGCATTTTCAAGATTTTTTTCGTTGTCAAAAATTCCGAAAACACTCGGTCCCGAGCCGCTCATAAGCGAAACGCGCGCACCCAAATCACACATATCCTTCTTGATTTTGGCAATTTCAGGGTGCATTTGAAGCGTCACACTCTCAAGCGTATTTCCTAAATTTTTATAAATTTCCAAAACATTTTTGCTTAATATCGCATTTTCAATTACCTCAATATCAGGATGATAAGTATTTTTATCAAGCAGCAGATTTTTGTAAACATACGGCGTAGATACTGAAAACGGAGGCTTTACGAGCAAAATTTTAAATTTTAAATCATTTTTAACGGGAGTTAAAATTTCGCCTATCCCTTCGGCAAGATATGTGTTTTTTACAATACAAAACGGCACGTCCGCACCGATATTTGCAGCAAGCGTCATAAGCTCGTTATTTGAAAGGTTTGTTTTCAAAATTAAATTCAGCGCTTCAAGCGTGGCGGCCGCGTTTGAACTTCCGCCTGCAAGTCCCGCTCCGACAGGAATATTTTTTTCAATTTTTATAAAAATATCAGCACATTTTTTTGTATGCTTTAAAAATTCCAGCACCGCCTTGAAAACTAAATTTGTTTCATCGCACGGAACATTTTCATCACTGCATACAAGATTCATTTTCCCATATGAACCGACAGAAATCACACTTTCGCCGTTTTTTAACCCCAAAGAAACTTCGAGCGTGTCAAAAAGGTCGATTGTTTGCATTATCATTTTTACATCGTGATAGCCGTCCGAACGTTTTTTTACAACATCCAGGCCCAAATTAATTTTTGCATACGATTTAATTATCATAAAATTTTTCTGCCATTTCAAGCAGCCTTTCTTTTTCGTTTTTATCAGGATTTTCAATTACAAAATCCAGCAAATAATTTAAAATTTTTCCTATATCAGCGCTTGTCTTTGCACAATTTTTAACATCATTTCCCGAAATAGCAAGCATACTTATTTTGTACGGCTCGGAAGAATTTATAATTTCCCCAATCATATCGGCAGGATAAAACTTGCCGATTGCGTTCATAAAAAATTCCAGACCGTCCAAATATAAATCATTTTTTTGCAAAAAACGCTTTAAATCTTTTCTGCCTTTTGTAAATTTAAATTCCGCCGCGCTTATAAAAAACTTGATTTTTTGCTTTTCGGCATTTGAAAATTTATATTTTGACAAAATTTTCTCGGCGCGGTTTTTATTCATATAATAAATAAAGAGCGCCCATTTTACACAGTAATCGCCGTAGGACAGCGATATTTTGTCAAAGCTTTCAATATTTTTAATATCAGGAAAAATACCGTCAAAAATTCCTTCTTTTGCCGCATATGAAAAGGGGGAAACGTCCTTTGCGCAAAGAATTTTTGTAAACTCGCTGCGAATACGCTCTGCGCTTATATCCAAAAGATATTTGCAATTATTCTTCATAGCGTCAAACGTTG
>JALEIO010000015.1 GCA_022769845.1 Oscillospiraceae bacterium | reverse complement strand
GAAAACGGCAGCGGATTTTGCCCGTTTCCGACTTCAACGGTGAATGATGGCAGACCGAATTTATCAATTACCCAATCCTTAAACCCCGTAACGGAAGCAATTCCGTCCGTTTCGGCAACAGTATAGCCCGATTTTGCCGCAAGCGCGTCGGCAATGTATTTGTATTTTGATTTTTTTGCGAAATCATAATAAATTTCTTCGCCCTGCGAATGAAACGCAATGGAAATATCAAATTTTTCCTTTTCAAAAAGCGATTTAACCGCCTGTGTTTCGGGCTCGGAAAACGGCTTTTTTCCTGAATATCTGGTGTAATTCGCACCCGTAATTCCAAGCTTTTGCTCCATTTTTTTGCCCTCGTCAAAATACGCGTCATAGTTGTGATTTAGGTCAACGCCGTTTGCATTCGCCTGCCAGTATTTTTTTATGTTTTTGCCGCCGAGAGCGCCTTTTACAAGCTCATATGCCGGGTTTAATTTTTTTATACCGTTTATCACAAAATCTACGCCGTCTGGATTTACCATAGGCACAATATAAAACGTTGCGCTGTTATAAATTTTTAAAATATTTTCGCCGCAGAAATCCGTCTCGTCCCTTAACGCCGCGGCATAGCCGCAGGCATAATTCAAAAGCAGCGATGAGGTTATCCACTCGAGCGAATGATGCGCGCCGTTTAAAAATATTTTACGCTTTCCCTTTCCCAAACGAACACATAAAATATCGCGTCCAAGCACTGATTTTCCGCACGAAAACACACCTGCGAAGGCATACTTTTTCACAAGATTGGACAAAATCTTTGTCATTTTTTCGTAATCAAGATTATTAAAATCCATACTAAACCTCCCGTAACTTAAGTTTAGTATAATTTTATGACGCACGTCCCTGATTAATTACCCGAAAAGCTTGCGAATATCTGAAAAAGTGATAAAAAGCATAAACGCCATAAGCAGTGCAAAACCGATAAAATGCACCAAGCCTTCTTTGTCGGGGCTTACCCTGTGACCCAAAATTTTTTCGGCTATTACAAACACAATTCTGCCGCCGTCCAAAGCAGGCAGCGGAAGAAGATTCATCACGCCGAGATTTATTGAAATAAGCCCCGCAAGCGCCAGCGTGCGAAGAATTCCGACAGCACCCTTTTGCGACACTGCCGAATTTATTTCGGTTACAATTCCTACGGGCCCCGACACCGACGAAACAGGCACTTTTCCGGTAACGAGCCACCACAGCGACAGAGCAGCGGTTTTAACCATATAAACCGAGTTGTCATATGCTGCTTTTATAACGTTTATCGGCGTATTTGGCAGAATTTTCGGTGTAAAGCCAAAAATTTTTCTTCCGTTTTCGTCCGCTTTAGGCTTTACAAGCTTTGTTATTTTTACACCGTCTCGCACAACCGTAATATTAGCATCGGTATCGGGATTTTTTATGTTAAACAGCATAATATCATTGTAGCTGCTTATTTTGTCGGTATTTCCGTTTGCCTCCATTGCAACAATTTTGTCGCCCGAAGCAAACCCCGCCTCTTTCATAGAATATCCGTCTATAACATTTCCTATTATATTTGACGTAATTTGCGTATTTGCCGCAAGAAAAACAAAAATTGCAAATCCGAGTACAAAATTCATAAATCCGCCCGCTGCAAGCACAACAAATTTCTGCCACGGCTTTTTGTTGCACAATGCTCCCTCTTCGGCGCTGTCGTTGTCCTCGCCCTCAAGGCGAACATAGCCGCCCACCGGCAAAAGACGCACACTGTACGCCGTTTCTTTTTTGCCAAACGAAAAAAGCTTGGGCCCCATTCCGATTGAAAATTCGTGAACGGTAACTCCCACCGATTTTGCAGCAATAAAATGCCCCAGCTCGTGTATAAAAATAATTGCACAAAAAATTACAACTGTCCAAACCGCCGTTAACATAGGCTTAATCCCTTCTCATATACAATATTACGCGCCTTTTTGTCCGCGTCAAAAACTTCGTTTAAGGCAACATCATTACCGCCGTCAAAATTTTTGAGCGCTTCTTCGACCAAATCGGCAATGTCCAAAAATTTAATTTTATCGTGTAAGAATAAATCCACCGCCGCCTCATTTGCGCCGTTTAAAGCAGCAGGACATACGCCGCCCTTTTTATATGCCGAAATTGCAAGATTAAGGCATTTAAAGGTATCAAAATCAGGCGTATCAAAGGTAAGAGCAGGTATTTTGAAAATATCCGCCCTGTTTGCAATGGATTTTTTGCGTTCGGGATAATTTATGGCATAGCTTATCGGAAGCCGCATATCGGGCGAGCCGAGCTGTGCGATAATTGAGCCGTCGCAGAATTCCACCATCGAATGAATTATGCTTTGTCTGTGAATTACAGGCGTAATTTTGTCAATTTCAACATCAAACAGATGACACGCCTCAATTATTTCAAGCCCTTTATTCATAAGGGTTGCGCTGTCTATTGTTATTTTCGCTCCCATATCCCAGTTGGGGTGCTTTAGCGCGTCCGATTTGGTTTTATCCAAAAGCTCCTGCCTTTTTTTGCCGTAAAACGGACCGCCTGACGCCGTTAATATTATCCTTTGTAATTTTTCCTTTTTTTCGCCGTTTATGCACTGAAAAATTGCGCTGTGCTCACTGTCAACGGGGATAATCGAAACGCCGTTATCGCGTGCAAGCTGCATAACGATTTTTCCTGCGCATACAAGAGATTCCTTATTTGCCAAAAGCAGACGTTTTTTCTCTTTAATGGCACAAATTGTGGGAACAAGCCCTGCTATTCCCACAACTGAATTTAATACACTATCCGATTGTTTTTCTGACGCGGCTTCTATTATACCTTCCTCGCCGCACACAATTTTTGTGCTTAAATCCTTTGTTTCAAGCACAAGCTCGCTGTATTTTTCCTTATCTGCAATGCAAGCTATGTTAGGCTTAAATTTTCTTATCTGCTGTGATAAAAGCTTAACGTTGCTTTTTGCCGCAAGCGAACAAATATTTATGTTTTCGTCATTTTCGGCAATCTGCAAAGCCTGCGTGCCGATTGAACCCGTAGAGCCCAAAACAGTGATATTTTTCATATGTTTTCCCTTTTATATACTTATATTTTACAATATGGACGGCAAATAAATATTGAGGTAAAAAATAAGCGGCGCAACGGTAAGCACCGAGTCAAATCTGTCCAAAATGCCGCCGTGACCCGGAATAATATCGCCGTAATCCTTAATGTGATTTTCACGTTTTATGCACGACATAATAAGGTCGCCAATCTGCGAGATAACCGCCGCCAAGACGCCTGTTATAATAAGATTTACATAATTTATGCCAACGCCGTTTTTGGCTAAAATTATGCCGTAAACGATATACAACAAAACACTGCCGACAATTCCGCCGAACGCGCCTTCAATCGTCTTTTTGGGTGACACCTTTTCAATAAGCTTATGCCTGCCGAAAATTTTTCCCACAAAATACGCAAACGTATCTGCGCCCCAGGCGCCGAAAAACACCAGCCATACAGTAATTTTTCCGTTAGCTTCCCCGCTGATTAAAATTATATGCGAAAACGCAACCGTAATATACACCGTTTCCAAAAATACTATTGAAACGGTGGAAAAACGCACCTTTTCGTGCATAAAAATCATAAAAAGCATAAGCACAATGCCGAAGGCAAGTGTAATTTGCAAAAACCCCTGCGAAAACACGGGATAGTTAATCCTATCGTTTATCGCGGCATTTAAAAGAAAAGACATTGCCGTTGCCGCAAACAAAAATCCTGCGAGCGTTAATATTTTGTATTTTTTTAACAGTCCCGTTGATTTATACATTTCAAAAAGCGACATTAAAACCAACGCAAAAACCGCAATTGACAACGCAACGCTGCCCTGTAAAATTACCGCAACCACAGCCGCAAAACCGAGCGTGCCGTATATAACTCTTTCTTTCAGCATAAATTACACACCTCCGAAACGCCTGTTTCTTTTTTGAAAGTCCAAAAGTGCCTCTTCAAGCTTGTCGGGCGTGAAGTCGGGCCAGCAGACGTTTGAAAACCAAAACTCCGAATAAGCGCACTGCCAAAGCAGAAAATTGCTTAACCTTTCCTCTCCGCTCGGGCGGATTATAAGGTCGGGGTCGGGAATATTTTTTGTATATATATAATCGTTAAAAAGCTTTTCGTCTATGTCGGATACGTCGATTTTGCCCATTTTTACATCTTCGGCAATTTTTTTTGCAGCGTCGCAAATCTCCTGTCTGCCGCCGTAGTTTAAAGCGATGTTTATGGTAAGCTGTTTTCTGTCCTTCGACTTTTCCTCTACCTCGTCAATAAGCTTTATGAGCGTGTCGGAAAGACCGTCTTTTCTGCCGATAACCTTAAGTTTTACATCTTCGCCGCCCAAAAGGTTGTCGTAATCGCGAAGATACCGCTCCAAAAGCGCCATAAGGTCGTCAACCTCATCCTTGGGCCGTTTCCAGTTTTCGGTGGAAAACGCATAAACGGTAAGATACCTTACGCTTGTGTCCTTAAGATACCGCACCACATTTTCAAGATTTTTCGCCCCCATAGAATGTCCCGCACTCCTCGGAAGCCCTCTTTTTTTTGCCCATCTGCCGTTTCCGTCCATAATTATTGCAATATGCTCGGGAAAGGCTTTTTTATCGACATTTTTGTTTTTATGCTTTGTAAAAAACATCTGCACATCCTCCGGAAATTATACCGACAAAATTTCCTTTTCTTTAGCCGCAACGGTATCGTCAACGGTTTTTACATATTTATCGGTGAGGTTCTGAATATCTTTTTCAATAGTCTTTAATTCGTCCTCGGTAACGTTTCCGTTTTTCTTTTCAGCCTTGTAAAATTCCATAGCGTCGCGGCGCACCGAACGCACTGCAACCTTTGAATTTTCGCCTTTTTTGCTTACCTCTTTAACAAGCTCTTTTCTTCGCTCCTCTGTAAGCGGCGGAAAATTAAGCCTTACGCTTTTGCCGTCGTTTTGCGGATTTATTCCGAGCTCCGATTTTAAAATTGCCTTTTCTATTTCGCCAACAAGCGTCATATCCCACGGCGCAATTACAATTGTTCGCGCGTCGGGAACAGAAATTGACGCAACCTGCGCAAGAGGAGATGCAACACCGTAGTATTCAACCGTAATTTTGTCAAGCACCGCCGCATTTGCTCTGCCCGCTCGTATGGTGTTTAAGTCAAACTCCAGCGCCGAAATACATTTTTTCATTTTTGTTTCAAACTGCTCATATTTTGCTGCCATAATATATTCGCTCCTTTTTATTATTTATTTTACCAGCGTGCCTATTTCTTCACCCAAAATAACCTTTTTGATGTTGTCGGGATTGTCAAGTCCGAACACTCTTATAGGAATTGAATTATCCATACAAAGCGAGGTTGCGGTAGAATCCATAACGCCCAAGCCTCTGTTTAAAACCTCAATGTACGAAAGATTGTCAAATTTAACGGCATTTTTGTTGATATTGGGGTCGCTGTCGTAAACGCCGTCCACTTTTTTTGCAAGAAGTATCGCCTCCGCATCAATTTCCGCTGCGCGAAGAGCCGCCGTTGTGTCGGTTGAGAAGAATGGATTTCCCGTGCCGCAGCCAAAAACCACAACTCTACCCTTTTCAAGATGTCTTATTGCCTTGTTTCTGATGTAGGGCTCTGCAATCTGGCGCATTTCAATAGCCGTCTGCGCTCTTGTGGGAACTCCCCTTTGCTCCAGAGCGTCCTGAATTGCAAGCGCGTTTATAACGGTTGCGAGCATACCCATATGGTCAGCTCTTGTTCTGTCCATTTTTACGCCTGAACGGCCTCTCCAAAAATTTCCGCCGCCCACAACAATGGCAATCTGTACGCCCATATCCACACACTCTTTAATTGTATCGGTAATTTTTCCTATTGTGTCTTCGCAAAGTCCAAAGCCTTTTTCGCCGGCAAGCGCCTCGCCGCTCAATTTAAGCAGCACTCTTTTGTATTTGGGTTTCATAGTAATTTTCCTTTCGTTATGGTGTATTTATAAATTCAAACCGTGCACCTTGCAGCGCACAGCGCAAAAATTTCCTAAATGTATTATTTCGACGCCTAATTCTTAAATCCTTCTAAAAATTTAATGCAAAAGATATATTTACCGTATTTTATTTTTATTTTTTACAATGCTTATAATATCGCGTGGTTTTTCAGCAATAATATCCGCTCCGGCAGATTTTAATTCGTCATAGGTGCGAAAACCCCACAGCGCGCCGATTGTATATATTTTCGCGTTTTTGCCCGTTTCAACATCCACCTTTGTATCGCCGGCATATATACATTCCTCCGGCGCTATATCAAGCTTTTTTAACATATCAAAAAGCGCGGACGGGTCAGGCTTTAACGGAAATCCGTCTCCGCCGCCGCAAAGTATGTCAAACGTGCCTTCTTTAAAAAACGCGCCTATAACGTCGTGCACCGCACCCGTAGGCTTGTTGGACAAAACGCCCAGCTTAAAGCCTTCTTTTTTCAGAAAATCCACGGTTTCGTCCATTCCGTCATAAATTTTTGTAAGATACATCGAATCGGTTTCGTAGTCGTCGTGATAATACTCCTTCATTTCGGCAAAAAGCTCATCGCTGTAAGCGTTTTTTTCGCACAGCATACCCTTTACAAGATTTTCATACCCGTTTCCCACAAGATATTTATACCTGTCACGCTCGATTTCGGGTAAATTAAATTTTCTCATAGCGCGGTTGCCGTAATAGCAAATTGTGTCTATTGTATCGGCTATTGTGCCGTCCAAGTCAAAAATCGCTGCCTTATACATTTTATAAAAATCCCCTTTTACTTATAAATATTTTCAACGTTTCTCACTGCGTCTGCAAACTTGTCCGCAATGCTTTTCGGCGAAATAATTTTCATCTTGCTGCCGAACGTAAACACCCACGCAAAAAACGTCGGACTGTCCGCAACATTTATTGTAGCAATAAAATGCTCGTCATCCTCGCGGCGAATTAAAATATCACGTCCGAAGCGGTCGATAAGCGCATTTACAAGCGAATTTTCGCAAAGAAGCTTTACTACCACCTCGTTGCCCGCAAACATTCCGAAAAGCCGTTTTGTATAGCTTGAAAGCTTAAACCCCTGCGGCGTAACATTTGAAATATCCACAATATCCTCATCAAGAATACGAATATTCTGCATTTTGTCAACGCGGAAATTTGTGAGATTTCCGTGCTTTTCATAGTGTGAAACAAGATAATAGTTTTCGTCGCTGAAGGTGAGCGCATATGGCGAAACAACATATTCACTGCCATTATTGCGCAAAACCTTTTCTTTGTCAAGATTATATTCAAAATATTTAAAAGCAACCTTCTTTTTCTCAAAAATTGCGTCGTGCAGTGTGTCTACATTATAATAAATAGTTTCGTTTCCGCTTTTTACGCGGTCGGTCATATAGAGCTGACGGTTAAGCTTTTTTGCGTTGTGACGGCTTGTTAAGCCTTCAATTTTTCCGATAAGCTCATTGCTTTTCTTTTCGGTGACAAATCTTGACGCGTTGACAGCGTCGCATAAAAGCTTTAGCTGTGCCGTTTCAAACGTTCGGGAAGCAAGCGCATAGCCTGCGCTCTTGCCCTTTCTGCTTATTATGTCAAGCCCAAAAAGCTCAAGATACTCAATGTCGGAATACACCGATTTTCGCTCGGCATAAACGCCGTAATCGCCCAAACGCCTGATAATATATGCGGTTGACAAAAAATGCTCCTCATCGCTTTCTTCAAAAAGAATTTTCAAAAGATACAAAAGCTTCAGCTTTTGATTGCTCTCCTTCGCCACAAAATCCCTCCTGTTATTTCATAAGATACCAAGCGTCCAAACGTCTTATGATTTAAGCTTCACAATTGTAACTCCGCTGTCGCCCTCGCCGTAAGACGCAAGCGCAAAGCTTTCTACTCTGGGCTGTTTTCTTAAATATTTATGAATACCCTGTCTTAACGCGCCGGTGCCTTTGCCGTGTATAATTCTTACCTGCGTAAGCGATGACAAAATCGCATCGTCCAAAAATTTTTCAAGAATATATATCGAATCTTCAATATTTTCACCGCGAAGGTCAAGCTCGGAGGAAACGTTCATATATTTTGCATTGCTCATTCCTACTCCTGACGGGCGCGCTTGTTTTTTCGGCTTTTCTTCTTTTATAAGCCGCAAGTCCGACAAGTTCGATTTTAATTTCATAATACCTACCTTAACCGTCAAATCTCCCGATTTGTCAGGCAGTGTAACCACCGTTCCCACCTGTGATAAGCTCACTATTTCAACACTGTCGCCAAGCTTTACGCTTTTCGGCGCTTTTGTGTTTTTGCCCTTTTCAAGCACCTTTTCGGTAATTTTTTCAGAATTTTCCTTGCCTTTTTTATT
>JALEIO010000001.1 GCA_022769845.1 Oscillospiraceae bacterium | reverse complement strand
AAGATTTTCAATTCCGTGTTCGAGAATATATCCGAGCGCGCAGCCGCCGAACGTATCGCCTGCGCCTGTTTTCTCTATTGTTTTAACCTCCGCAAACGGTGGAGCCTCGACCATTATATCCTTATAATATGCGCGGCTGCCATCCTTGCCGAGAGTTACAAAAATCATAGGAATATCGTATTTTTCACGCAGAATTTTCACGCCCTCCGAATAATCGTCGGTGCCTGTCATAAACTCAAGCTCGTTATCCGAAATTTTTAAAATATCGCATTTTGACAAGCCGTACTCGATTTCTCTTTTTGCGTCCTCAAGCGAAGCCCACAACGGCTCTCTTAAATTCGGGTCAAAGGAAATCAGAAGCCCGTTTTCCTTTGCGATGTCAAGGGCATAACGAGTTGCCGCACGCACGCCCTCATGAGTTGAAGAGAGTGTGCCGAAGTGAAATATTTTTCCCGCCTTTATAATATCCTCCATAATCTCATCTTTTGTGAGCATCATATCCGCTCCGGGATTGCGGTAAAAGCTGAACTCGCGTTCACCGTCGGGATAGGTATGCACAAACGCAAGCGTTGTGTGAACATCGTTATCCATAACGAGATTTGTAACATCCGTTCCGCTTTCCTCAACCGTCCTTTTCAGCATATGCCCGAAGGTATCGTTTCCTACCTTGCCTATAAACGCAGTTTTCTTTCCCAGCTTGTTAAGCATCGCAAGTACATTGCACGGCGCGCCGCCCGGATTTGCTTCAAGGACGGGATTGCCCTGCTCACTCACGCCGTTTTCAGTAAAATCTATGAGCAGCTCGCCAAGAGCGACAACATCAAATTTTTTCATTATCGTTCACCTCCTTATTGGACAGTGTAAATTTTAAGACTATTCTCCGTTTTTGCAGTTAAATGATTGTCAGTATCGTAAACAACATTGCTGATTACATATTCTCCGTCATTTATATATGTCTCTATAAGGTTTTTATCGACATATATGTCGAGATGAATATCTCCGCTTATTTCCGGTGTAGAAAAGCTTGTTTCTATTTCATTGTGACCGCGGAATACACTCGAACGGTCGGTATATATTTTCGCACCACTGCGCGAAATAACATATCCGCCAATATCAATACGTTCACCGTCATTTATATCAACGCTTATACGGTATCCGGCTTCATCCGCCTCGCTGACAGAGGTAATTTCCTTTGTAAACAGCCTTTGTATGTTAGGATGCGGCTTGAAGCAGATATGATCGTTTTTCACCTCAACAATTCTCGGTATGCAAAACATTCCTTTCCACTTACCGTCAACCGTCTCCGGCATTCTTGCCCATGCTACAAGAACACGTCTGCCCTCGGCATCCGTTGTGCTTTGCGGTGCATATAAGTCCTTCCCGTAATCGAGCATCTGATATTCGTCAGGAATATTCATAGTACACGTTTGCTCATCAAATTCCACAGTTGTGCAGACCGATAAATTACAGTATTCCTTATCCGATATTCCCATAGGAGAAAATACCAGTACCTTTTTGCCGTTAACCTCAAAGTAATCGGGACATTCCCACATCCAGCCGAGTCCTTTTTTTGACGCTGAATTGACATATTCCCAATTTTTTAAATCACTGCTTCTGTAAAACAAAAGCTTACCCTCATTCTGCGGCATTCTGCTTCCAATAACCATATACCATGCTTCTTTTCCGCGCCACACCTTCGGGTCTCTTGTGTGAGTCATACAGCCGATTTGCTTATCCTCAATCGGAGCGATAACCGTTGTCTTATCGTTCATATTGTCAAAGCTCATACCGTCCTTTGAGGTAATCATCATCTGTGACGATACAAATTTATCATCAAGGCACGTATGAATATCCTCGGGGTCAGGCTCAAGATAACGCACTCCCGTATAATAAATATACATTTTACCGTTATGCTCTACTGCGCTCCCTGAAAAGCAACCGTTTTTATCATTGAATTTAGACGGAAACAATGCTATGCCTTTATGCTCCCAGTTTACCAAATCATCGCTGACAGCGTGTCCCCAGTGCATAGTTCCCCACCTCGGCTCATAGGGGAAATGCTGATAAAATAAATGATATTTTCCCTTATAATATATAAATCCGTTCGGGTCGTTAATCCAGTTTTTAGGTGCTTTCAAACGTATTCTCTGCATATACGCCACTCCTTATATATAACATTCTTCCGTTTCTTTATCAAAGAAATGCATTCTTGACGGATTGAAAACAAATTCAATCTCATCACCAACCTTGCTTATTTCATATTTTGAAACTCTCGCAACGGACGCGCTGCCGCCGAAAGTGAAGTAGAGATTGTTCTCATTACCCATAACCTCGGTATTTTCAACAACAGCACTCTGCTTTTCTGATTTGAAAAGTTCTATATTCTGGGAGTCAAGCTTTATATCCTCGCCGCGTATGCCTAAAATTAACTCTCCCTGTCTGCCGCTGAGCTTTGACAGCACCGATTCCGGAAGATTTATTTTTTCGCCGTTTTTAAAGGTTACCGTTGAGCCGTTTAAAACAACATCATAAAAATTCATCTGCGGTGAGCCGATAAAACCGGCAACAAATTTATTCGCCGGATGCTCGTACAAATCCATAGGCTTTCCAACCTGCTGAACAACGCCGTCCTTCATAATAACAATGCGGTCGGCCATCGTCATAGCCTCAACCTGATCATGCGTAACGTAAATTGTGGTGCTGCCAAGCTCTCTGTGCAGCTTGCTTATCTCGTTTCTCATACTTACTCTGAGCTTTGCGTCAAGATTGGACAGCGGCTCGTCCATAAGAAATACCTTCTGATTTTTTACGATAGCTCTGCCCAATGCAACACGCTGTCTTTGTCCGCCGGAAAGATTTTTGGGCTTTCTCTTACGGTATTCCTCAAGTCCGAGAATATCAATCGCCCAGTCAACCTTTCTCTTAATTTCATCGGCCGGAACCTTCATATTCTTTAAGCCGTAGGATATGTTTTTTTCCACCGTCATATGCGGATAAAGCGCATAGTTCTGGAAAACCATTGCAATTCCTCTGTCGCGCGGTGCTACCTCGTTCATCTTTTTTCCGTCAATATACAGCTCACCGGAGGTGATTTCCTCAAAGCCTGCAATCATTCTTAAGGTTGTCGATTTACCGCAGCCGGAGGGACCGACAAAAGCTATAAATTCCTTTTCTTCGATATTAAGGCTTACATCAGATACCGAATTTTTGTCAGCGCCCGGATATTTTTTATATATATTTTTCAATTCTATAAAGCTCATAATTATTTTCCTTTCTAAAAATCTATTCCATAAAGCTTTCAAATTATTTTCATAAGCGCCGAACTGCATAAATAAATAACAATCCGGTGCCTTGAAAGCAATTAGTTTTTAACCTTCCTTGGATCCTGTTGATACAACGCCTTCCACAATCTGCTTTGAAAACAGCGAGTAAATTATTATAACAGGAATTGTTACCATTGTAATCAGCGCAAGCGTCTGTCCCATAGTGGTTGTTTCATTTGCCGTGATTGAATTTAGTCCAATCTGCGCTGTAAGGAGGTTGCTTGATGTAAATACCAGCGACGGCCAGAGATAGTCGTTCCATACGCCGAGGAAGGTAAACACGCTTACAGTTGCAACAACCGTTTTTGACATCGGCAGAACCATTGTAAAGAAATACTTTACAGGATTGCAGAAGTCAAGCTGCGCCGCCTCGTACACATCGTCAGGCAGGCTTATAAACACCTGACGGAAGAGGAAAATATTAAACGGATTTACAATCATAGGAAGAATATATCCTATTACTGTATTTAAAAGTCCCATTTTCGCAATGAAAAGGAAATTTATTGTAATAATTGTTTCTGTGGGAACAATCATCAACATCATAATAACGAGCAGCCATCTTTCGCGAAACGGAAAGTTGATTTTTGCAAGCGCATATCCCGCCAGACCGTTTACAACTATTCCCAGAACAATCAGTATTGCCGCATACAGCAGTGTATTTCCCATATACCTTAAAAACGATGTATTGGTGATAATCGATATATAATTTTCAAAGAAATTTCCGCCCGGTGCCGGAGGGATAAATGCTCTCATTGAATTCATATCAGCCGTAATTGCCGCATCCGGCTTAAAGGAGTTTGCTATCATCCATACCACAGGGAACAGGAAGAACAGCGACATGATTATCATAACCGTTGCAAGCACCAAGTTAGCGCCTTTTTGCTTTTTTGTTAACATTTTTCTCCTCCTTATCTCGTGTCAGTGCTGTCTGTATAATAGTCAGTATGACAACAAAAATTACAAATACAATAGCCATTGTCGATGCAAGACCGATTTCCCAGTTTACCGTACCGGTTTCATAAATATCGTAAACAATGGTATAGGTAGAATGTGACGGCCCGCCGCCTGTCATAACCATAGGCTGAACTATCATTCTGAATGCGCCTATTGTTATGGTAATAAACACGAACACACACAGCGGTTTCAGCTCGGGGAGCGTAATATCCTTAAACTTTTTCCATCCGCTTGCATGGTCCATTTCGGCAGCCTCATAAAGTCCGGGGTTAATCGCCTGCAAGCCGCCGAGGAAAATAATCATCTGATAGCCCATACCCTGCCATGCGCTCATTATCGCGATTGAGGGAAGCGCCTGATTTGCGCCGTATATGAACGGCTGCGGCGAAATTCCGATTTGTCCGAGCATTGTGTTTAAAATACCCTCCGGGCTGTAAATCTGCATCCACAAGGTTGATACAACCGCCAGCGACATTACAACCGGGATAAAGAACGCCACCTTGAAATATTTTTTACAATACGTAACCTTGTTTATCAAAAGCGCCAACCCTAACGCTCCCAATCCTTGTAAAGGAACAATGATAAGCACAAATTTTACCGTGTTGATAAACGCCTTTAAAAACAACTCATCCTTAAATATTTTAATGTAGTTGCCAAGTCCCGTAAAATGCGTTAAATCCGGATTTAATGCAAAATAGTCCGTAAAGCTGAACACAAGCGTCAGCAGCATGGGAAGGAACAGAAACACCGTAAGCAACACAAGCGCCGGTCCGAAAAATGCCATTCCCAAAATTGAAGTTGATGTTTTCTTTTTCATTATTCTCTGTTATAACGCTCCAGTTTAGCGTTAATCCTTTCTACAGATTTATCCAGTTCGCTCTTTGCATCCATTCCGCTGATGGCTATGTTTTCAAGTGTCTGCTGGAATGAGGTGCTAACCTGCGGATAAACAGGCGTTTTTGGTCTGGGATGCCCATAATCTCTGAGCTGTTCGTACAGCGCCTTATAGTTTTCATCCTCTTTGAAATCCGAAATCTGTTCATAGCACGCATAGGTTGACGGAAGATTTTTTGTTTTTTTATAAAGCAGAAGTCCGCTGTCTATTCCGCTCATCCATTTTACAAGCTCTGTTGCTCCTTCTATATTCTCCGTTTTTGACGTGGCGGCATATGCCCATGAGCCCGTAGGGGTATAACGTCCGCCGTCCCAAGTGTCACTTACAACATACGGTGCGACGCCAATCTTAATATCGGGATAGCTTTCATAGACATTGTTGACCTCCCACGCGCCGTCAAATTTGAATGCCGCTCTTCCGCTTTCAAACAGCTTTTCAATCGGGGTACGCGACATATATTCATTATCAACGAGGCTCTTGAAATACAGCATTGTTTCGGTATTCTTCTCAGAGTTGAAAATCCCGTCAACCGTCAATCCGTCCTCACTTACAAAATCTCCGCCGTTTGACCATATAAACGGAGCGTAGTAGTATATACTCGCTTCACCGGTAGGGAAGGTCATATCCAGCGGATAGCCTCCTTTTTCCTTCATTATGGGTTTCAGCTTTTCAAGAATTTCCTTAAACTCCGAAATCGTCCACGGATTTCCCGCCTCCGGTACATCAATCCCCGCTTTAGCAAGTATGTCTTTGTTGTAGTACAGACCCACACTTGATTCCATTGCGCCAAGAGCATACAGCTTTGTGCCGACCGTGCCTTGCTCGATAATCGAATCAAGATAAACTTCTTTTTCTTCTTCTGTCAGCTCCGATAAGGGCTGAATGATTCCGTTTGCCGCATAGGCTGAAATGTTGGGGCCGTCTACTGTGATTACATCAGGTAAATCACCCGACATAACCGACGCGTTTACCTTATCCGAATAACCTCCGCCGCTGTCGTTTCTCGGTATAAACTCAATATCCGCAAAATATCTGCCGTTATACTTGTCGTTGAAATTATCCACCGCCCCTCTGTATGCCTGCCCCTCCGGTGTGTCCTCAATAGAGTGTACCCAGATTTTCAGATATTCCTCGCCTTGGTCGAAACCCGCTACAGTTCCCGGCTGCACTATCTTCTGCCCGCAGCCGCTCAACGCCGCCGTTACAGCAATAGCTACCGCAAATAAAATCGTTCTTTTCATGGCTCCTCCTTATTCCGAATAATATTTAGTTCCGTTTTATAACCGGTTAAGTAACCGGTTACTTTATGGTTTTACTATACCATTTTTAATATTCACTGTCAACGTTCCTTTGATATTTTCGTGAATTTTGTTTAATTTTAGAAACCGGTTTTGTGTACCTTTTACAAAACCGGTTACTTTACCGGTTATTTTGTTGAAAATTCGGATGAAATGTGATATGATTATACATTATTTGATACCGGGAGGAAATGTATATGGGTAAAAAAAATGTGACATTTGATGACATTGCAAAATATACGGGTTTTTCAAAAACGACTGTATCAAGATATTTTAATAATCCCGATTCGCTTACATTAAAAAATCAGCAAATTATTGCCGACGCACTTGTCGCTCTTGATTATAAGGAAAATAAGGTTGCGCGTATTCTGGCAAACGGCAACACAGAGTTTATAGGAGTTATTGTTCCAAATCTGTATCTTCACTACTATTCGGAAATGCTTAACCGCATTCTTTCAACTTATGAGGAGTACGGTTATAAATTTCTTGTTTTTGTCGGTGATGAGAAAAAGAATGTTGAAAGACAGTATATTTCTGAACTTCTTGCATACAAAATCGAAGGTATGATTATTTTAAGCCACACAATTCCCTCAAAGGAGCTTGCATCGTATAACATTCCGATTGTCACGATAGAGCGCGAGGACGAATATGTGTGCAGCGTCAATACCGATAATTATATGGGAGCAGTTCAGGCAGCAAGTCTTTTAATAAAAAGCGGTTGCGATATTCTTTTACACATCAACTCTCCGGTACCTGAAAATGTGCCGGCTTACGGAAGAATTAAGGGTTTTGAGGATATTTGCAGTGATTGTAATGTTAAACATAATGTAATTCTCACACAGCTTGGCAGCACTTTTGAAGAAAACAAAGAAAATCTAACAAAGCTTGTTGATGAAATTGAAGATAAATATCCCGATCAAAAAAAAGGAATTTTTGTGTCGAATGACACTCACGCAAATATTCTGCTGAATATTTTGATACGTAAATACGGTACGCTTCCTGATAATTACAGCATTGTAGGCTTTGATAATTCCCCCATTTGCAATGAAGCTGTTATACCGATAAGTACCGTTGGTCAACAGTCCGAGCTCATTGCAGATGAAGCTATGAAGCTCCTGGTTATGCAGATGAACGAAAGAAAAAAGCGCAAGCCTGTACCGCTAAAAGAGCCGATACACAAAATAGTAACACCTATACTGATAAGAAGAGAAACCACAAGGTGATATGCAGAATACTGTAAATACCGCAAAAGCGATGCGCGCTCCTTTTTGAATATGTTCTTTCTTGCCTGCTCTGTAATTCTGTGAAACAAACAGCGAATACGCATTTCCGAATTCTTGAGCCTGCATATCTAAATTCTTTTTATGTTCTGAAATAGTTTATATCAGAACAATTCGGGATGATTTTCCAATGAATCTTCATCTGTTATCTCTCGAATTACACGGCATGGCACTCCCGCTGCAAATGAATTTGAAGGAATATCTCTTGTAACTACGCTTCCCGCGCCAATAACACAACCATCACCGATAGTAACTCCTCCGCATATGGTAACATTTCCTGCAATCCAGCAATTACTGCCAATGGTAATGGGTTTGGCGTATTCTTTATCGGTAAGGGTGCCGTCCGATTTTACATACGGATTTCTATCCTGCCAACGAAGTGGATGGATAGGAGTAAGAAGCGAAACGTTAGGGCCGAAAAATACATTTTCTCCAATTGTCACGGGGCAGCAGTCAACACAAGTAAAATTGAAATTTGCATAAGAATTTGCCCCAATGGTTGTAAAGCACCCGTAATCAAATTGAATCGGCCCTTGAAAATAAAAGGCATCACCTATTATTCCAAGCTCTTTTTTAATTTCTGCCCGCCTTTCATCTGTTTCAAGAAGCTCGTTGTATTCTTTACTCAATCTGTGGGCTTTTGTCCTAAGTCCGACAAGCTCTTTATCGGAAGGATCATATATTTTACCCGCAAGCATTTTTTCTTTTTCAGTCATTTTTAATCTCTCCTTATTAAGGTATCATCCATACGTTGCCGATTTTTTAGGTATCTGCAATTCTTCCGTCAGCACACAAAATCGCAACTCTTCAATAAGATAGTCCCCATTTTGCAGCAGCTTGTGTTGTAGAAATGAATTTCACCA
>JALEIO010000171.1 GCA_022769845.1 Oscillospiraceae bacterium | reverse complement strand
TCATAATACTGTCAATTACGGCATTACTCAAATTTCCGTCCTGATGAAATTTTCGCATTTTTCGTGCCTGTGCGATAGAGGGAGAGGTTTCCTCTTTTTCAATAGACTGCATAACCGCCGCTTGCTCTTTTGAGCCGAGATAAGATATTTCAACGGCGGCATTCATTGCAATTTGGTTATTATCCACCATATCCAAAATTGGATCTATGAGGTTTGTTAAGCGTATGTATCGCTGAATTTGCCTACCGCTTTCGCCCGTGTCTTGTCCTAAAATATCTGCACTCTCTAAATTCCCGACAATTTGTCGGGGATTTTCTTTTGACGGTCTGCCTGCCTTTCTTTTCATAGCTTCTAACTTCATTTGATAGGCAAACGCTTTCTCGCTCGGCAAGATGTGTTCCCGTTGTAGATTACTGTCTACAAGCAGAATTGTAGCAGTATCATCATCAAGATTTTTTACCACAACGGGAATATCGGTTATTCCGGCAAGCTCACACGCTTTCACTCTGCGATGTCCCGAAAGTATTTCATAACCGCCGTCCTTGTGCGGTCTTGCAATTACGGGTGTGAGTACGCCGCATTGCTTGATACTCTCCACAAGTGCGTCCATATCTTCATCAAGTTTCACCTTAAACGGCTGTTCCGTAAACGGTTTTAACTCGGATATGGGAACAGGTTTTATTTCTTCGGTGTTACGCTGTTCCTCGCTCTGAAAAATACTATCGTATGATTTCAGACTTATGTTTAGTCCGTTGCTCATTGTCCATAACCTCCTTTGTTAGGTTTCTGTACGCGTCGGCAACTCTTCCGTTTTTGTCATAGCTATAAATGCTTTTGCCGACCGCCGAGGTTTCTGCCGCCTTTACCGAAAGAGGTATTTCTGTTTTGAAAACCTTTATATTGCCGCCGTAGGTCTTTCGGATAAGCTGTGATATATCTTTTGCAAGATTTGTGCGACCGTCAACCATAGTCAGCAGTATTCCGTTGATTTTAAGTGTCGGGTTAAGCTGCCGTTTAACCTTACATCTGATGTATTGCTCCGCAGGGCGAAGTCTATATATTCAATATGCGACGAGTCAATCTTCAAAAATCTGCTCTTTACAACCTCGTGAGGATATTCCTGTTTGTTTATGCGGATTGTCGGCTCGTCGCCGCATACCATATCGACCATTATTGCCACAATTTCATCAAGCCACGCCTTACTGTATCTTTCCGAGATAATGTCATAGTCAATGTTTTTCTTGATTAGCTTTTCATATTTTCGCCGATTTTCTATCCATCGTATCGCATCAATGCCTTTTGGTGCAGGCAAGGGAGGAGAGTTATTCTCATTTCCACGATTGATAGGATAGGATATGATTTCAGTATCGCTCGATTCAGTATTATTATTTTCAGTATCGTTAAAATCAGTATAGTTATTATTAGTATTATTTGAGTATGATTTCGGAACTTCTTGAATTTCGATTTTCATATTTGCAGAAGTTTGATTTTCATACTTCTGTAAGTTTGAATTTAATACTTCTTGATTTTCGATATTCATACTTTCGGTATTTTGATTTTCATACCGCTTTTCTTTCGGATTATGTATAAAGTTTTTCACATAAATTATGTTCGGTCTGCCAAGCCCTTGTCGTTTGCGTTCGATAAGTCCGATTCCGTTTTCAAGCTCGTCAAGCAGCTTTAATGCCTTTTGCCTTGCACAACCGAAATCGCTCAAAATATCATCAATGGTGTAGATAATATATACACGATTTTCCTCGTCAAACCAACAGTTTTTAACCGATAAACTCATCCGGTCGAGCATAAAACTGTATAAGACCTTTGCTTCCACAGATATTCCGGAAAGCGTTTCATCGGTAAATAGGATTTTTGGAATACGGTAAAACGAAAACTGTTCCGCTTGACTTCCGTAAAAATATTCAAATTGTATCGACATTGATTTTCACCTCCTCAGTCCATTTAGGTATAAAAAAGAACATTACCAACTCGAAAGTTATAGTAATGTTCTACAAAAAAACAAATATGCTATTTACATAAATAAATTTTGGTGTTAAAATAGGTACATCGTTGGTAATGTCTATTGCAAGTTTTGCTAATAGCTTGCTAATAGGAGCCTTTGTAATTGTGTGAAATTATATGATATAAGATAACACAGTATCATATTCAAATCTCTCACAAATCCCGTAGTTATGCGGATTGTACGGTTTTTCTGAACACGAGAGAACACCTTGGAAAAAACGGTACAATTTGCTCCTAAGGGTTAGTTGTGAGTTCGATTCTCGCAGAGGGTGCCAAATCGGAATGGAAAAAATCTATTCCGATTTTTTATAATATAGAAAATTGGTAATTTTAAGTAATTAATTTTTATTGTTAAAAAAATCAACAAAATTTGACATACAAAAAAATATATGCTACAATAAATTTAATATACTTAATACTAACGGTAAAGAAAATCTGAACCGAAAGAAAGGAATTTGAATTTATGTATAAGTACGACAAAAAATCACTTATTGCAGATGAATTTATTAATGACGAGGAAATCAGAAAAACTCTGGAATACGCCGAAAAAAACAAAAATAACGAGGCGTTGATTGACGAAATTTTAGAAAAGGCACGTCCGTACAAAACCGATAAAGGCACTTTTTGCCGCGGACTTGACCATAGAGAGGCTTCAGTGCTTTTGGCGTGTGAAATTCCCGAAAAAATTGAAAAAATGTACGCGCTTGCTGAAGAAATAAAAAAGGCATTCTACGGAAACCGAATTGTTATTTTTGCGCCTCTTTATCTTTCAAACTATTGCGTAAACGGCTGTGTTTACTGTCCTTATCACGCTGTAAACAAGCATATTCCGCGAAAAAAACTTACGCAGGAAGAAATAAAAAATGAGGTTATTGCCCTTCAAAATATGGGACATAAGCGCCTTGCAATAGAGGCGGGCGAGGACCCTGTAAACAATCCTCTTGAATACATTTTGGAAAGTATAAAAACCATTTATTCAATAAAAAACAAGCACGGCGAAATAAGGAGAGTTAACGTAAACATTGCTGCAACTGATGTGGAAAGCTATAGAAAGCTTAAAGAAGCGGGCATTGGAACATATATTCTTTTTCAGGAAACATATCACAAGGAAAGCTATTTAAAGCTTCATCCCACAGGTCCGAAGCATGATTACAACTATCATACCGAGGCAATGGACAGAGCTATGGAGGGCGGAATTGACGACGTAGGTCTGGGCGTTCTTTTCGGGCTTGAACTGTATAAATATGAATTTGCGGGACTTTTGATGCACGCAGAGCATCTTGAAGCCGTTCACGGAGTAGGCCCGCACACAATAAGCGTTCCGAGAATAAAACGAGCGGACGATATTGACCCCAACGTTTTTGACAACGGCATAAGCGACGATATTTTTGCAAAATTGTGTGCGCTTATAAGAATTTCGGTTCCGTATACAGGAATGATTATTTCAACGCGCGAAAGCCAAGCGGTGCGCGAAAAAGTAATAAGACTCGGCGTTTCGCAGATAAGCGGAGCGTCAAGAACATCTGTCGGCGGATATGCCGAAAATGAGCGTCCGCACGAAACCGAGCAGTTTGACGTATCCGACCAGCGAACTCTCGACGAGGTTATAAGATGGCTTATTAATATGGGATATATTCCCTCATTCTGCACAGCGTGCTACCGCGAAGGAAGAACGGGCGACCGATTTATGTCTCTTTGCAAATCGGGACAAATTCAAAACTGCTGTCATCCAAACGCACTTATGACGCTAAAAGAATTTTTGACAGACTATGCATCGCCCGAAACGGTAAAAGCAGGCGAAGCGCTGATAGAAAAAGAGCTTAAAAACATTCCTAAAGAAAAAGTACGAAATATTTGCATTGAAAATCTCAAAAAAATAGTAGAAGGACAGAGAGACTTTAGATTTTAAGGAGGTTTTGTAATGAGCGAAACCAGAGTTGCGCTGATTTCAATTATTGTGGAAAACATTGAAAAAACCGAAGAACTCAACAAAATTTTGCACGATTATAAAGATTATATAATAGGCAGAATGGGTATTCCGTATAAAGAAAAAAATATTTCGGTTATAAGCGTTGCCGTTGACGCTCCGCAGGACGAAACAAACGCGCTTACCGGAAAGCTTGGCAGAATTGACGGCATAAGCACAAAAACCATTTTTTCAAATCATTAATTTAAATCTCCGTTTGTATGTAATTTTGCAGACGGAGATTTTTTAAAAACTTTCCGAATTTTCCACTTTTTTATCATTACAATAAAGATAAAATGAAAAAAATTATAATTATTTCGGTGATTTTG
>JALEIO010000167.1 GCA_022769845.1 Oscillospiraceae bacterium | reverse complement strand
ACGGCGGCAATGCAGATTTTGTCAGGAAGGCGTATATATATTTCATCAAGCTGAAAATTTATTGAAATATATTCGCCTGTTTCTCCTTTGGGCCATTCAGACTTATATGTTATATCATTAGGAAGATACACAATGCTTCCGGCGGCGGCACAAAGCTCATCATCAGTGCCCTTGTTAAAAATAATGGTACCGCTTATAACATAAAAAAATCTCGAATACGGTTTATCGTTTTTTAAACAGACAGCTTTGTCGGGGGTGGGAACCTTGCTTGAAAAAACTCCGAAGCTGCATCTTGAGGTATTGTTTTTTTCTACAAATTTTATATAAAAATTATCGTTCATTTTTTTCACCTTTTTAAATAATTTGTGTTTGTATTGTACAATAAAAAGGTTGTATTGTCAATAGAAATTACAGATAAAATAGGTTATAATGATGTTGAAATTATATAATAATAAGGAGATAGTTTTGTATGAAAATAGGTATAGTAGGACTTGGAATTTTTTCAGATGATTTTGTTAGGCTGTTTAACCTTCACCCCGATGTGGATGAGGTGGCAGTGGCGGATTTGGATGAAAAAAGAGTGAAGGAATCTATGGAAAAGCACCATTTGAAGAGAGGCTTTTCTTCGTTCGAGGATATGCTTGAAAATGCTCCTGATTTAGACTGCATAGGCATTTATACCCAGAGACATTTGCACGGACCTATGATTGCAAAAGCGATGAAGATGGGAAAGAATGTAATAAGCGCCGTTCCCATTGGCTGCTCAATTGACGAAATTGAGGAAATAATAAAATTATCCAAAGAAACAGGCAAGATTTATATGATGGCGGAAACCTGTTATTATTACCCCTGCGCTATTTTTTGCCGTGAAAAATATAAAACCGGCGAGATGGGTAAATTTGTATACGGCGAATCTCAGTATTACCACGATATATCCGAAATGTATAAAGATTTTCAACATTCCGGCGGACCAAACTGGCGCAGAGTGGCAGGAATACCGCCGATGTTTTATCCCACACATTCTGTTTCAATGCTTTTTTCCGCTATCGGCGAATATGCGCTTAAGGTTTCTTGTATGGGATACCGCGATAATCATGAGGACAACATATACGGAGAAGAAAAAAACAACTGGCAAAATCCTTTCAGCAACGAAACTGCACTTTTTCAAATGTCGGGCGGCGGAGTTGCAAGAATAAACGAGTTTAGAAGAGTTGGAATAAACAAGCCATCTTCTTATATAACTTGTATGTACGGAGAAAAGGCGGCATATGAGTGCTCGGTTACCAAGCATACATATCAGATAGGTGCTGCAAGCGGAAAAGAGCCGTATATTGAGGACGTTGGGCATCTTATAAACACAATAGAATACAATGAGGACTTGAAAAACGGAACAATAGATATGAACCGTGATCCGATTTCGACTAAATATATTGAGGGATTTGCAGCTATACAAGACAGAAGCAGACTTCCTAAAAACTTTAGAAATAATCCGAAATTTGCTCATTATAATTCACATCCGTTTCTTGTGGATGACTTTGTGCGTGCGGTAACTACCGGCAAGCTTCCGCCGAACAATGCCTGGGATGCGGCAAGATATATGATTCCGGGGCTTATCGCTCACGAGTCTGCGCTCCGCAACGGAGAGCTGCTTGATATTCCCGACTTTGGCTCTGCTCCCGACAGTTGGGAAAAAATATCGTATGAATTAAAAGACAACTATGAAGACACGAGCAAGTTTTATAATGTAGAAAAAGGATATTTGGACGTTTAATATTAATTTTTGAAAGGGTAGGATATATGAACAAAATAAGCTGCTGCATTGACATGATGTTTTCTCATCTTGATTTTTACAAGCGGTTTGCCGCTGTGAGAGAAAGCGGAATTGACACCGTTGAATTTTGGAAATGGACAAATAAGGATATTGACAAAATAAAATATTTGCTGTGTGAAAATGATATGAAGCTTTCGGTATTTAATATCGACAGTTCTGACGAAAAGCTTTCATATGATTTATCACGAGGAATTTTAAATTCAGGAAGGGCAGAGGAGTTTGCCGCAGCGCTTAAAGAGAGCATTCCGGTATATAAAAAGCTTGGCGCATCAGCAATGATAGTGCTTATCGGCGATAACGCTCCGTATTGCGAACAAAATGTAATAAAGTGCTTAAATGACGCAAAACCTATTGTTGAATCTGAGGGTGTAACGCTTATTATTGAGCCGCTCAACAGCATTGACAGACAAGGTTATTCAATGCCGTATGTTAAGCCGGTGTTTGAACTTTTGAAAAGTTTAGACTGCCCCAACATAAAAATGCTTTATGATATTTATCATCAAAATATGATGGGCGATTTTTCGATAGACGATATTAAGAAAAATATTGACCTAATCGGTCATTTTCACATTGCCGACGCACCGGGAAGGCACGAGCCGGGAACGGGAAATGTTGATTATGAAAAAATAATAAACGATATAAAAAGAACTTCCTATAACGGATATTTCGGACTTGAATACAGAGGAACAAAACCCGACAATGAAACTTTCGGATTTTTAAAGGAGGCAGATTTGCTTGATTAAGGTTTGCATAATAAGCTGCGGAATGATAACTAATTCCGCGCATATTCCGGCATACCGCCGATTTGATGATGATTTTGAAATTGCTGCGGTGTCGGATATTAATGAAACAGCGGCAAGAGATACTGCAAAGCGTCACGGAATACGCAGTTTTTACACAAATGCCGAAGAAATGCTTGAAAAGGAAAAACCCGATCTTGTGTCCGTTTGCGTTCCCAACTGCTTTCACAAAGAGTATACGCTGATGGCTTTAAACTACGGCGCAAATGTTTTGTGCGAAAAGCCGCTTGCATTTAATTTTGCCGATGCAAAGGAAATGTTTGAAACGGCAAAGTCGAACGGCAAACTGCTTATGGCGTGTCAAAGTATGCGCTTTACGCCCGACAGGCTTGCCGCAAAAGAGTACATCGATAAAAACGGGCTCGGCAATATTTATTATGGTGATTTTTCAAGGATACGCCGCAGAGGTATTCCGTATTGGGGAACATTTCATATTAAAAAGATAAGCTGCGGCGGTGCGTTTGTCGATATAGGCGTGCATATGCTTGACGCTGTTTTGTGGCTTATGGGTAATCCCGAAATAGAGTCGGTAATCGGAGAAACAATGCAAAATCATAAGTGTGAACTCGGCTCGCTAAAATCAAGCGGCGCGCTTGCGGGAAAGGTTCATAATGCAAGAAAATTTGACCCCGACGAAATGGATGTTGAAGACTTTGCATGCGGAATGCTTAAATTCAAAAACGGTGCAAACGTCAGCTTTAAAACTGCATGGGCGGCAAATATGCCCGAAAGCTCTGATATACGGCTTGTGGGCGATAAAGCCGGAATTGACCTTCCGTCAGGAAAAATATATTTTGGCGAAAACGGCGAAAAAGAATTAAATATGAAGAAACCTATATACGATGCACCTTTTTTCGGACATATGTATATTGCCGACAATATAAGAAAGGTGCTTAACGGATTAGATGAGCCTATTGTCAAACCCGAAGAAACAATAAATGCCGCAAAAATACTTGAAATGTTTTACAAATCGGCAGAGCTTAAAAGAGAGGTGTACGCAAATGAAGATTAAAGCTGTAATAATTGGTTTTGCGCATATGCATGTAAACGAGGTTGCGCTTTATATCACAGAGCAGCCTGATTTTGAACTTGTAGGCGCGGCAGATGTGAATGCAGGAGAAGAAAAAATTGCCGATTTAAGATATACTGCCGGCTGGAATTTAAAAAATGTGCGTGAAAACTACTGCGACAATATTTATAACGATTACAGAAAAATGCTTGATGAATTAAAACCCGATTACGCATTTATAATGTGCGAAAACTGTCTTAAACCCGAAATTGTTGAGGAGTGTGCAAAAAGGCACGTTAACGTATCAATAGAAAAACCTATTGCGTCAAGTCTTGACGAGGCAGAAAAAATTTGGGAAAGCGTTAAAAAATACGGCATAGAGGCGGTTGTAAACTGGCCGGTTGTGTGGAGAGATTACATACATAAAATGAAGTCGGCGCTTGATAAAAGGCTTGTTGGCGAGCCGCTCAAGCTGCGTTATATAAACGGTCATACAGGGCCTTTGGGAAAAGGGGCAAAGCACAGGGGAGTGAGCGAAAATGCCGATGAAATGACAGATGAACAGAGAGGCAAAACGTGGTGGCACCGCTCAAAGCTCGGTGGCGGAGTGTTTTTGGACATTTGCTGTTACGGCTGTCTGTTTTCGCAGTGGTTTTTAGGCGGCGGAGCAGAGAGTGTTTCGGCGGTTGGTGAAAATTTGAACACCCCGTTTGGCGATACCGATGACAATTTTGCCGCAATAATTAAATATAAAGGAAAAATGTCGGTAATAGAAGGAACGTGGACAACGCCGAGAGCGGCAATTCCGTCAGGTCCGATGGTTATGTGCTCTGAAGGGATAATTTTATGCACAGGCGGCGCAGAAAATTCACCCGATGTTAAAGCATATGACATATACGGCAACGAGGTTAAAATTCCCAAATTTGAATTTCCCAGAAAGCTTGCAAATATGCCGAGTCACCTTGCAAATCATATAAAAACAGGCGAAAAAGTATTTGATATATTAACCCTTGATGAAAATATGAAAATAATGGCGGTGCTTGATGCGGCAATGCGCTCGTCAAAGAGCGGAAAAGCAGAGGAAATACAATGAATAAAGGACTTATTGCAGATATACAGCGTGCGTCAATTCATGACGGCAGCGGAATAAGAACAACAGTATTTTTCAAGGGCTGCCCGCTTTCGTGCAAGTGGTGTCACAACCCCGAATGTATAAGCTTTGAAAAGCAGATTATGTACTATCCGGAAAAGTGTATTCACTGCGGCAGATGCGGCGAAGGATGCTTTTCGGGGGCAAGAGTTGTCTGCGGCAAAGAGATGAGCGCACAAGACGTTCTTAGTGAAATACTTCTTGATAAGCCGTATTACGGCAGTGATGGGGGAGTGACCTTTTCGGGAGGGGAACCGCTTGCTCAAAAAGATTTTTTAAATGAGACAATAGACCTTTGCAAACAGCATAATATAAACTGCGCTGTTGAAACTTCGCTGATTTACTATGATAAAGAAATTTTCAAAAAATTCAATCTTGTTATGGCAGATTTTAAAATTTGGGACAGTGCACTGCACAAAAATTATACGGGTATCGGCAACGAAGAAATAATTGAGAATTTTAAAAAGCTTAATTTTCTTGGTGTGCCTATTATTGCCCGAACACCGGTTATACCCGAAATAAATCAGGGTATTGACAAAATATCAGAGTTTTTAAAGACGCTTGAAAACGTAAAGGAATATCAACTTTTGCCGTATCATCCCTTGGGCAATGCCAAGAGAAAAGCTCTCGGGCTTGACAGCGACGGTTTTTACGCCCCGGCAAAAGAATTTATGGAGGAGCTGAAAAAATATGCTTACATATGCTGACAGATTAAAAGCACTGCGTGAAACAAAAATCCGTCATACGCTTGAGAAGAAGGAACAAAACGGATATACTGATTTGGACGATTTCGGCACTGTTCCCATTTCGGACGGCTATGAGGTTACACCGTGGTACAATAGCTCAAACGGCAGTTTTTACGGTTATGACGGAATGAGTGAAAATTTTTGCCGTGTGATAAACGCGCACGAGCCTTATGTTGACCCTCTTGAGATGCTTTGCGGACGATGGAGAGATATGCTTGTAAATTATCGAGGCGATGTTCACTATCTTCCGAACTGGCTTAAAAAGAAACCGAAAATTATTGAACTTATGGCGTCCGCAACCGACCAGTGGAGCAAACGCTGGGACGAACAGCGTTTTCCGTATGACGATTTAAAGCCGCTTCAGGAAAAATACAATATTCAAACAGGCATTGACGGCGACGCTCATCTTGCGTGCGACTACCGTATAGGCTTTAAACTTGGATTTGGGGGATTTTTGAAAAAAATAGAAAAATACCGAAAGATAAACCCCGAAAAGTCGGCGTTTTACGATGCCGAGGAAAAATGCGTCCGTGCAATAGTTGAATTTATAGATCGGCATATCGAAAAGATTAAAGAAATGATACCTCTTGAAAACCGTCCCGAAATTCGTGAAAATTTGGAGCAAATGCTGGAAACTTGCGAGGCGGTGCGTTTAGGCGCACCCAAAACCTTCCGCCAGGTATGCCAGTGGACGGCTTTTTTTAACTGTGCGTCAAGAATTTATACCCGCGACGGCGCAGGGTTTCAGCTTGACAAATTGCTGCTTCCGTATTATGAAAACGATATAAAAAACGGCATATTAGACGATGAAAGTGCAAAGTTTTTAATCGCAAATCTTTTGCTTATAGACCCGCATTACTACCAAATTTCCGGTGTGGATGAAAATGACCGTGACATTACAAACCATTTGTCATATCTCATTTTAGAAGCGGCGGACAGTATAGATATTGCGTGCAATTTAACTGTCAGAGTGCATAAAAACTGCGACAGAAACTTTTTAAGAAAAGCTGTATATTATCTTCTTAAAAATAAAAACGGTTGGCCGAGATTTTGCAATGACAAGGCGCTGTCTGACGGGTATATGAAAAACGGTGTCGATAAAAAAACCGCACGGGAGAGAATTGCGGTTGGATGCAACTGGATGTGCGTTCCGGGCAAGGAATTTCCGATGAACGATACGGTAAAAATAAACATTGCAAAGGTTTTTGAGGTTGCGCTAAATGAAATGCGTTCTGAAAACGAAAAAACGTGCGAACGGCTGTTTGAGCTTTATGAAAAGCATTTAAAAATCGCAATAGACACCACTGCAAAGGGGATAAACCTTCACCTTGACCATCAGTGGGAGGTTACTCCAGAACTGATAATGAATTTGATGATGGAAAATTCAATAGAAAAAGGCGAGGATATATCGCAATGCGCATCTCTTTATACAATCGGTGTTGACGGCGCAGGGCTTGCGGTTGTTGCCGATTCCTTCGGCGCGCTTCAAGCACGCATAGAAAATGAAAAGCTTTTAACGTGGGATGAGATGTATAATGCGCTTGACAACAATTTTGCCGACGAGCGTATTCGGCTTATACTTAATTCATCGCCTAAATACTGCTGCGGAAACACTGTTTCGGACAAATGGGCAGTGCGTCTTACAAAATCGTGGGTTAAAAATATCAGAGCACAAAAAATGCCGAACGGCAGAAAGCTTATTCCCGGGTGGTTTTCGTGGGCAAGAACGGTTGAGTATGGCTCTAAGGTAGGCGCAACGCCCAACGGCAGAAAAAGCGGCGAGCCCATTTCTCACGGTGCAAATCCCAATCCGCATTTTCGAGGTGACGGAGCTCCTACGGCACAGTCGAACGGTATAGCGTCCGTTCAGTGCGGTTACGGAAATACCGCACCGCTGCAAATTGAATTTGACCCTCATGTTGCGGCGGACGAAAAGGGGATAGATACTGTTCTTGCGCTTATTGAGGGGCATTTTGAGCAAGGAGGTACGCTTATAAATATTAATGTGCTTGACGGCGAAAAGCTAATAAGGGCAAATAAAAATCCCGAGCTTTATCCGGACCTTGTTGTTAGAGTAACAGGCTTTACGGCATATTTTGCAAGCCTTTCTCCCGCATTCCGTCAGCTTGTGGTGGACAGATTTTTGCAAGGAATTTAGATTAATAGCAGAGCGGAATCTATGCAGAAATTCCGCTCTGCCTTCAACAATCATTTTAATACTATGTTTTAACGTAAAATTTACTGTAAAAGCGCAAAAAAAGTCTGCTTTTAAAGAAAGTTAAAATTTTTTAAAAAAATTTGAAAATTTTCCTTGACAAGCCTCAATGCTTATGTTATAATAACTCTTGTGTTGTTCGGGTGGTTAGCTCAGCTGGGAGAGCGTCTGCCTTACAAGCAGAGGGTCACAGGTTCGAGCCCTGTACCGCCCACCAACTTCACTTTTCAACTTAATATGCTGGTGTAGCTCAATTGGTAGAGCAGCTGATTTGTAATCAGCAGGTCGCGGGTTCGAGTCCCATCACCAGCTCCATATGGGGAGGTTCCCGAGTGGCCAAAGGGGGCAGACTGTAAATCTGTTGCGTCTCGCTTCGATGGTTCGAATCCATCCCTCCCCACCACCAAGGCTTTGTGATTGACGGTAACCGTCGGTTGCAGAGTTTTTTTTCGCTAAAATGTTATAATGTAACTTATTTTGAATAGTAAAATCGCATATTAAACATAAAAAATCCCTGTCGTTGTAACAGGGATTTTTTGCTGTGCATAAGATTAATTTTCAAATGTAATTGTGTGAATATTGTCGTTGCTCTCGTTCGGCGCAAGCTTTGTTATGCAATATTTTTTTGTGAAATCATAATCGCTTTCTTCAACGTCGGGAGAGGATGTCCACGGTTCAATGCAAATATATTTTGCACCCGGCTTTGTCCATAACATAAGGCAGTTAAAGCCGGTGAAATCAACAGTGATTTTCTTTGAACTGTTTTTATGTGTAAGCGTAACCTTGTTTGAATTTATCTTCTGGAAAACAAGCGCGTCAACAGAAAAATAATCATATGTAAGATGCAAAATGTTGCTGTTTTCGGTTATGGGCTTATATTCGTCAGCCAAAAGATTTCCATGCAAAACTCTGCTTTTGAGCGATTCGTTTTTCTCAAATACAACGTCATAGTTTTCAATGCCGTCTTCGCACAGATAACCCTCGTGACCGCCGATGGCGTAGTACATATCAACATCGGATTTGTTTGTTACGTTGTATCGCACAGAAAGCGTTTTTTTGTTAAGTGTGTATATTACACGAAGCTCAAATTCAAACGGATATTGCTTTCGAGTTTCGTCGGTTGCTGTAAGAAGAAATACCGCTTCGTTTTTGTCTGACTTTTCAACGTCAAACGTCATAAAACGTGCAAAACCGTGCTTTGCAAGAGAATACTCTTTGCCGTGCACAAAATATTTATCGTCTTTTAAACCGCCGCAGATAGGGAATACCAATGGCGCGTGCATTGCCCAAACATTGGGGTCTGCCGTCCAAATAAACTCTGTTTCGTCATTACTCTTTACGCTGTGAACTTCCGCGCCGATTTCGCTTATTTTTACGGTCAGAAATTCATTTTTAAGTTCTACCATTTTAAAAATCTCCTTAAAAAATAAAGTTTGTATGAATTATATCACATATGAAAATTTTTTTCAAGTAAAAAAGGATATTTGTCACCAAACATCCTTAATAATCAAAAAATTTTAAACTATTGTGAAATTGCGCTGTTGTCGCGTTCAAACGGTTCGTTAAACATCATATGCTTGAAAACTTCAAGCTTGTTGCCGTCAATTAAAAACTGCACTTTATCAACATTGTCAAGCTCGGTGAGTGAATTTACAATAGAATAAACCGTCATATATTCGCCTGCAGAACCTCCGCTGTGCTTTGATACAAATTCCTGCGAGAAGTTGACAAAGCAAATTCCGTCCTTCGTTTCAACCGACAAAAGCTTTGTGCCGTCAGGAATGGTGGGTTTGTGCGATTTGTTTGTCGGGCCTTTCATAAGCTCGGTTATGATTGTTTTTTCAATGCTGTTGTCAACAAGAGGCGCAGTTCGGGCTTCGGGAATAAGATGCATTGCGGCGTCGTCCGAAAAATACAACGTTACAGTTTCGTAATTTGTTGTGTTCTGCGTAGGAGTTGTAACAAGGCTGTCCTTTGAAATTTCTCCTACTTTATCGCCGTTTGAGCTTATAAGCTCCACGCCGCCGACAAATATTTTGATTTTGCTTATTCCCTCCACTTCAAAAAGCGTTTTAGCAATAGAATGACGCGCAAGAAGTTCGTCCGAAGGAGCAAGTGTATTATATTCCGATGAAAAATCAAGCGTTACAACGCCGCCCGATTGTTTTATGCTGAGCAGCTTTGTTCCGTCGGGAATAACCCTTACAAGCGGAGCGTCTGCCGGACCCTTTAAAAGCTCATTTATAATATTTTCCAAGTGTTTCGCATCTGTGCTTTTGCTTTCGTTATACGGACGTTCCTCGCATTTAAGCTCTGTTTTTTCTGCATTTGCAAAATAAAGTTTTATTGTATTCTGTTTGCTTTTGCCGCACCCGAAAAGTGCGGTAACAATGAGTATTGAAATTATACCTACTAACCAAATACTTTTTTTCATACTAACCCTCCGTTTCTAAAAACTGAAACGTATGTTTTGTATAATAAACTAACATTATCATACTATAAAATTTTTACAAAACAATGAACATATGTTACAAATATATTAATTTTCTGTGAAAAGAGGAATGGACACCGTAAATGTGCTGCCCTCGTCAAGCTTGCTTGAAACGCTTATTTTGCCGCCAATCATTTCAATGCTTTCAAGTGCGATTGCAAGTCCGAGTCCCGTTCCGCCCGTTTCGCGTGCGCGTGCCTTATCTACGCGGTAAAATCTGTCAAATATTTTTTCACATTCCTCCTCGCTTATGCCTATTCCCGTATCTCTGACCGCAATTATAGCGTTGCCGTCGCGCTTTGTTATGCCGATTATCACCTTACCGCCGTCGGGAGTATACTTTATCGCATTATCAATTATATTATATATGCCCTGCCATAATTTGTCGTTATCTGCCATAATGAAAAGACTTTCGCAGTACGAACAGTTGATTTCAATGTTTTTTGCTTCGGCCAGCGGTGTGAGGTTTTTGACAATATCCATAACCACCTCTCGCACGTCGATAAATTCAAAGTCAAGATTGATGTTTTCTGCCTTCACATTGTCAAGCTTGGTAAGATACAAAAGCTTTTCTATAATTCGGTTCAGCCTTTCAACCTCGGTGTTCATATCGCTTAAAAATTCCCGTACATACTTCATATCAATGTCCGGGTTCTGCGCAATAGAGTCGCTCATAAGCTTGATGGAGCTCAACGGGGTGCGAAGCTCGTGCGACGCGCTGGATACAAAATCGACTCTCTTTTGTTCTAGCATAACAAGCTTGTCGCTCATTGCATTAAACGCTTCTCCAAGCCGCGCAACTTCATCGTGACCGCGGATTTCAAGACGTTCGTCCAAAACGCCGTCGCTCATTTCGGTAATTTTTTCGGTAAAGTCAACAATGCGTTTTGTCAAAAGATTTGCAACAATAAAAATAAATAAGCCGATTATAAAGGTTATTACCACAAAAACTATAATAATATCTTTTGTAAGCGGCGATATGATTTTTTCCTGAATATCTGTGGTGTAGCGCACGTTGACGGCACCGACCGGCGCGCTTTTGTTTATGGGAACGGCAACGTCAATAATGCTTTTTCCGTCCTCGTTTTCGATAATTTCGCCACCCTCCTTGCCCTGGAGAGCGCTCATAACGCTTTTTGTGCTTTGAACTGTTGTTTCACCGCCTGTGGGGTTGAACGAGTCAAACATAACCTCCGCCTGGCTGTTAAGCACTATAACGCGCGTTTCTTTGGGTATGCGCAGCGTTTCGGATAAAAATACATCAAAGCCCGGAGCAACCTGTTTTTGGTCGGGTGAAATGTAGTTTCGCTCTGCGATAAGACTTGCAATCATATTTGCGGTAGCGGTGGCGTTAACCTGTTCATTTTTGTTCAAGTATGCGGTTATTGAATTGATGATATAGTAGCTGAAAATTATGAGTGTTAAGAACATAATTAAAAAATATGTAGGTACAAGCTTGCTTGTGATTGTGTCAAATTTTATAAAAAAGGCTTTTAATCTGCCTTTTTTGTGTTCCGGCTTTTTTTTGATTTCACCTGTTTCATCACTGATTTTCAGTTTACGCTTTAAAATAATAACCAGCTCCCCATTTTGTCATAATGTACTTCGGTTCTGCGCTGTTCGGCTCGATTTTTTCTCTCAATCGCCTTATATGTACGTCAACCGTCCGCGCATCGCCCGGGTAGTCGTATCCCCAGATAAGGTCAAGCAGATTGTCGCGGCTGTAAACCTTTTCGGGATTGGATAAAAACAAATCCATAAGGTCAAATTCCTTTGAGGTAAGGTCAATGCTTTCTCCGTCAATTATAATTTTTCGCTGATTGTAGTCAAGCGTAATGCTGCCGTATGAAATTTTTGATTTGTCAACGCTCGCCGGAGCGGTACGCCTTAAAATTGCCTTTACTCTTGCTTTTAATTCAAGAATATTAAACGGTTTTGTAATGTAATCGTCCGCACCGTATTCAAGCCCCATAATTTTGTCCATATCTTCGGCTTTTGCAGTGAGCATAATTATCGGCACGTTTGAAAATTCTCTGATTTTTTGACATACTGTTATTCCGTCGATTTTCGGCAACATAAGGTCTAATATGATAAGATCGATGTTTTTGTCGTGCGCAAGCTTTAGCGCTTCTTCGCCGTCATATGCGGCGTCTATTGTGTATCCGTCCTGTTCAAAGTTGAATTTCATTCCCTTGACAAGCAGTTTTTCGTCATCAACGATTAAAATTTTCATTTAATAATCTCCTTGCTAAAATTTTACACAAAATTTGGATATATATTTTATTCTATCATATGTTTGC
>JALEIO010000153.1 GCA_022769845.1 Oscillospiraceae bacterium | reverse complement strand
GGAATGCCGTTTTCATCCAGAGTAAGCGCAATAATCACACCGCCGTATTTTGCCGCCAGCGGAAAGATTTTGTCCATAACCTCTTTTTTGCCGCTTACCGAGTTTAACATCGGCTTGCCGTTGTAAACGCGTAGTGCGCCCTCCATTGCTTCGCTCGAGGCTGTGTCGATTTGCAAAGGGAGGTCGGAAACCGTCTGAATAAGTTTTACCGCCTTAATCAAAGCGCTTGTTTCGTCGATTTCGGGCAGTCCCGTGTTTACGTCAAGAACGTTTGCGCCTTTCTCCTGCTGTGAAACCGCCTCGTTAAGGATATAGTCAAAATTATTGCTTTTAAGCGCCTCTTTCATTGCTTTTTTTCCTGTCGGGTTTATTCTTTCGCCGATAAGAACAGGTTTTTTCAAAAACTCAACAGTATGTGTGTAGGACGATATTACCGTTATATCCTTTGGAGAAATCGGCACGAATTTTATGCCTTCAACCGCCGATTTCATTTCCTTTATATATTCGGGTGTTGTGCCGCAGCAGCCGCCTAAAACGGTTGCGCCCATTTCGGCAATCTTTACCATAGACCGCGCAAAATCCGTGCTCGAAACATCATGTTCCGTTTTGCCGTTTCTTATTACGGGAAGTCCTGCGTTAGGATTTACGATAACGGGCGTGGAGGAATATTTTAAAATTTCTTCGATAATAGGCATCATCTTTTCGGGGCCGAGGCTACAGTTTATACCGAGAGCGTCCACCTTAAGACCTTCAAGCATCGCAACCATTGCACTCGGCGACGCACCCGTCATCAGAGAGCCGTTTTCATCATAGGCATTGGTTGCAAATATCGGCAGGGAGGAATTTTCCTTCGCCGCCAAAACCGCCGCTTTTGTCTCAAGACTGTCGTTCATTGTTTCAATCAAAATAAGGTCGACCCCGCACTTTACTCCGATTTTTACAGTGTTTGCAAAAATATTTACCGCGTCCTCAAATTCAAGGTCGCCGAGCGGCTTTAAAAGCCTGCCGGTAGGGCCTATGTCCAGCGCAACATATTTTTCGCCGCCGAAATTTTTTATTGCGTTTTTAGCGTTTTTTACTGCGGCAGATACAATTTCTTCAAGCGAATAACCGCCGTTCTCGCCCGAAAATTTTAAGATGTTTGCACCGAAGGTGTTTGTGGTTATGATGTCGCTGCCCGAGTTTAAATAATCGGTGTGCATTTGTTCAACCGTTTTCGGATTTGTTATATTCCATATTTCAGGCATTTCGCCCGGCTTTAAGCCGCAGGACTGAAAATATGTTCCGCTGCCGCCGTCAAAATATAATCTTTGTGATTTTAATTTTTCGAGTAAAGTCATTTAATGCTCCTTTTTGAAACCGCAGTTTTTGTTTTTGCACGCACTGCACCCTGTTGTATTACAGTTTGCAAAGTCAAATTCGCTTAATCCCACTATCGCCGTAACCGATTTTGTGGGAGTCATCATAAGATTTTTTGTTGCCGTAAGCCCGATTTTTCGGGCGCAGTCAAGATGCGTTAAAATATCCTTTTGAATATTGAGAGATAAATCTCCGTAGCCGGGACTAAAGCGCGGACGAAGAAAAAGCGGCTCTTGTTCTTTGGCAAAAATTTCGCATAATTTGTCGCACCATGCCTCGATTGCCGCTGCGCCCACAGCCTGTGCAATCAGCGCATTTGAAGGCGATAAAAGCGAGTATTTTTGTATGCACCTATCCATCTCAATTCCGATTGTGGCGGCAAAAAGTATGATTTTTTCGCATCCGTCAAGATTTTTTTTAAGGTCTGTCGATTTAACCTTGGCAAATCCAAGATCAATTAAATTTTCATTAAATTTTATATTAAATTCGTCATAGCACGCCTTGCATACTATTTTAGGCAAAATTTCGTTTTCGCACTTTTTAATCAGCGAAACAATATGTTCATCGGCATTTTTTTTGCATCCTGCATAGCGCAGAATTTCCGCAAGGCTTATATTTAACTTTTCGCCTTCAAAACGCAGTATTTTAATCATAATTTTATGTCCTTTTCGGAATAATTTCCGACAAATTTTCCTGTATTTTTGCCGCAACGTCAGGCTTGTTCATAGAATAAACGTGAATAGCATTTACGCCGTTTGCCAAAAGGTCGATGATCTGTTCGGTTGCATAAGCAATTCCTGCCTGCTTCATTGCGGAAGGGTTATTGCCGAAACGGTCAACAATGGTTTTAAACCGTTGAGGAAGATAAGTGCCCGAAAGCGCGCATATTCTTTTTATCTGCTTGCCGTTTGTAACGGGCATAATTCCTGCCACAATGGGCACCGTTATGCCTGCTTCGCGGATTTTATACAAAAACGAATACAGAATATTATTGTCAAAAAACATCTGTGTTGTCAAAAAATCGCACCCTGCGTCCACCTTTTCTTTAAGATGCTCTATTCCGTTAGCAAGGCTTAAATCCTCGGGGTGACCTTCGGGATAGCACGCGCCGCCGACGCAGAAATCACCGTATTTTTTGATATCCTCAACAAGAGAGGCGGCATATTTATATTCGCGTTTTTTATTCTCTTCGCCGCTCAAAATATCGCCGCGAAGCGCAAGAATATTTTCTATTTTTTTATCCTTTAATGACGAAAGAACACTTTCAACCTTTTTTTTGTCCGAGTTTACACACGTTAAATGCGCAAGCGGGGTAACGTTAAAATTGTTAAGAATATCCCCTGCTATGCTCGCGGTGTATTCGCTCGTGCCGCCGCCCGCACCGTATGTTACGCTCATAAAATCAGGCTTAAGGCTTGCAATTTTTTCTGCGGCAGATTTTACACTGTCGTATGTATCGCTTGTCTTTGGCGGAAACACCTCGAACGAAAGCGTGGGTATTTTTTGTGAGAACAGGCTTGAAAGCTTCATTTTTATTCCTCCTTCTGATGTAATTAATGTCTGCTGAACAAATGGTTTTGCGAAACCATTTGTGTGAAATTTACAATTTCACACCTAAAAACAGAAATGCTATTTTTAGGTTCACGACATTGATTGACTGACTGTTTGTGTCGGCTGTCG
>JALEIO010000150.1 GCA_022769845.1 Oscillospiraceae bacterium | reverse complement strand
GATTCTTCTCTTTCAAGCGCCGCCTTGCACGAAAGATATGCAATAAGCGCAAGGTTTTTTGCTTCTTCTTTTTTTATTACGGATTGATAATTTTCGGGAATTGTTTTGTCAATTTCCACCATAATTCTGCGTATATTTTCGATAGCAGATATTAAATTTTCGCCGTTTCGTATTACAGAGAGATTTTCTTTTGCAATTTTACGGATTTTGGCTGAAAAACAATCGGTGTTAATATTTTTACCGCCTTTTGATATATATTTTTTAAAAACTTCATTTTCATCAATAATGCCTTCAAATTCAGCATATTCTGCGTATTTTGCCGCATTTTGACCGCAAATGTCGCCGAAAACAAAAATTTCTGTGCCTGCGTTGCCGCCGAGCCTGTTTGCGCCGTGAATACCGCAGATAGCTTCGCCGCACGCAAACAGCCCAAAAACGCCTGTTTCGGTGTTTTTATTAACTTTTATACCGCCCATAAACGAGTGCTGACAGGGTGCCACCTCAACTGCTTCTTTTGTAAGGTCAATTCCGACATTTTTAAATCTATTATAATAAAGCGAGTGTTTAAGCTTTATTTCATCAGGCGGAACATTTTTTAAATCGAGATACACGCCGCCATGCCTGCCGCCTCTGCCTTCTAAAATTTCTTTGCCGATGTAAAATGCAAGCCTGTCCTTTGGCACCTCTGCCTCCGAAGCGTAATGTTTAAGCAAAAAACGCTCGTTGTTTTTGTTGTAAATAATTCCGCCGTTTGCAAGCAGGGTTGTGGAAATACCAAGCGGTTTTGGATATACCGAGCGGCACGGCTCAAACTGAATAAACTCCATATCGGAAAGTTGCGCTCCCGCGCGGTATGCAATGGCATAGCCGTCACCCGTCATATGCGTATCATATGTGCTGCCGCTTTCAAGACTTATACCCCCGCTTGCGATAATTACCGCTTTTGTGCGGATAATTTCAATTTGCTCTTTTTCAAGGTTAAGTACAACCGCGCCGCATACTTTGTTGTCATCTACAATAAGCTCGGCGAGCATTTTATTATGTTCAATAAAAATGTTTTTTTCAAAAAGCATTTTCCCGAGCAGTAAAACGCCTTTTTTGCCCGTTGAATTTTCGCTGTGCACAAGCCGGGGATGGCTGCATCCGAGCGGCTTTAAAAGGTCATAGCAGCCGTTTGATTTATCAAAATTCAAGCCGTAGCCTTCATAGCGGTTAACTGCCTTTTCGGCGTTTTCGACAAGCAGCTTTACAAGATTTTTGTCGTTTATGTTTTCGCCGCCTTTTACCGTATCGTCAAAAAAAGATTTTTCGCTGTCGTTTGCCGATATCGGAGCGTTAAAGCCCAACACAAAGTTTGATGACGGTGCACCCTTTGAAATTATTCTTACGTTAAGGTTTTTTTCGGCGCATCGCATTGCCGCCTCAAGACCTGCAATGCCGCTTCCGACAACAAGCACGTCAACATTTTTCATCGTACATTTTCCCCCAGAAGAAACAGCGCATTGTTTCGGCAAACGTTTTCGTAAACTGTCTGTGATATTTTTTGTTCATCCAAAAGACGGTCAAGAAATGCCGAAAGATTCACCATTTCGTGATTTATGTTGTTCGGATCGTGGATGTCGGTTGCAAATAATACACGGTCGTTAAATTCCGTTAAAAATTCACACGCAAATTCTTCGTCGCGACTTATTGCGTTAAAGCCCGAGAGAGAGGACAAATCGCAGTAAAGGTTTTTGTAATTTTTCATAAGATAAAGCACTCTGCCGCCTCCGCGCACCTTGCCTTTGGGGTAAGAATTGCATGTTTCTTCGGTGACATCATCATCAAGCTCCGACCAAAATCTTACCGAATGACCGATTGCTTTAAGATTTGGAAACATTTTTAATATTTTTTCCAGCCTCGGAAGGTGCAAATCATCTACAATCCCATAATCGTTACCGAGTTTGCCAAAGTGAAAAACGATTGGCATATTGCACTTTTCGCAGTGATATAAAAGATTTAACATTCGGTCATCGTCAAGATAAATATTTGCAACCTGCTCGCTCACACCGCGCGCTCCGAGACTTTTGTAATAGTTTAAATAGTGCGAAAAATCGGTGTTTTTGCTGTTGCTGCCAAAGCGCGGGTCAATACCGCAAAACCACCATCCGAGTGTATCCGGAAAGTCAAGCGTCATTTGCCGCGCTTCAGAAGCGGACACTCTTTCGGTAGTAAATTCCGGAGATGTTCCGGGCGGCAGCAAAACGCCTTTTTCTATGCCGAGCTTATCGTACATACGGCGCAATTCAGACGGTGTTGGATAAAACGCGCCCGACATTTTTGGTATGCCGCGTTTTGGTATCGCGTGAACATGCATATCAATTTTTTTAACCTTCATACCTTTTTCACCTCTGTTTTTAATAAAGCAGTGCTATGATATATGTTTTATGTCTGTGCCTTAATTATAAAAAAAACAAATTGATTATTCTACATATAAATAAACTACAATTTGCAAAAAACAAACTTTTTGCAAAAAACAAATATTCTGAAAAATACAAAAAAATAAGGCATACGAAAAATCGTATGCCAATATATTTTAAAATTTAACGCATCATCTCATCTTGATGTCCTGTAGCCTTGTGCGATTTTATTACGCTCAAAATTTCGTCTATACTGCTTGCCGCCATATCACCGATAACGGTGTTTTTAACTGCCGAGGCAGCATTGCCGATTTCAAGCGCCTGCTCAATGTCGCCCGTTTTGATAAGTCCGTACAAAACGCCTGAAAGATATGCGTCACCGCTGCCGATTCGGTCGATAACCTCAATGTTGTTATAAGGCTGTTCCTCGTAAAATTTGCCGTTATAAAAAATCTTTGAATTAAAATTGTGGCGCATTGGGGAGATAACCTCGCGGCGCGTGGTTGCAACCAGTTTGCAGCCGTAGTCTTTAACGTAGCCTTGCATAATTTCTTCTAACGTTCCCGTTCTTTGCAACATTCTTCTGGAGGTTTCCTCCGAAACAAACAAAAAATCAACATATTTTAAAATTTTTTCAATTACGCTGCGCGCTTCTTCTTCGCTCCACAGCGCCGAGCGGTAATTTACGTCAAATGAAATAAGAGCTCCCGCGTCGTGAAAGCGTTTTATAATTTCAAGCGCGGTTTTCTGCAAATTCTTGTCTATCGCGAGCGTTATGCTGCTGATGTGAAAAACCTTGGTTTTTTGGTAAATATCACTTGGCAGTTCGTCTAAATCAAGGCTGCACATTGACGAGCGCGCACGGTCGTAAATAACGGCGGATTTTCGCGGATATGCGCCGCTTTCATAATAGTAAACGCCAAGACGTGCTTCGGGCGAAGTGTCATAAACTATGTAATCGTCGCTTACGTTTCCGTATCGGATTTTGTTTCGTACAAAATGACCGATTTTATTTTGCGGAATTTTTGTTATAATTGCCGAACGAACACCGAGCATTGCCGCGCCCGATACAACGTTGAGTTCACTTCCGCCGATGTTCTTTTCAAACGTTTCGCACTGCGAAATTTTTTCTTTTGCAGGCGGTGAAAGCCGCAGCATAACTTCTCCCATACCGATTATGTCAAATTCCGTATTTTGCTTGAACATATTCATCTCTCCTTTATGCTATATTATAACAGTGCGAGATGAAAAATTCAAGGTTATAAATTAATTTTTCCTTTCTATTTTATATGTTTCGTTATTATAGTCGACCGTTACGCTTGTGCCGTTTGAATAGGTGGTTTTATATATTCCGTCCGATATTTTTTCGTGATTTTCCATAAATTCGTAACGAATATCCGAAAGCTCGTCATAATCCGACCACATTTGCTTTGCCCATTTTGCGGTTTGCTCAAGCTGCTCGTCGGTATCGCACAAAAAATCTTCAGCGCCCATCCATTGATTGTCCGTGGCAAAATTCGCATAATAGCAAATAAGAGGTCTGCCTCCGAGTTCAATAAGCTTAAGACGATTTTTTTCGCCTTTTGCCGGGTAGTTTAACGTAAAGGTGCAGGGATTATAGAGAATAATTCCGTGATATACAAGATGCCAGAACGGAACAATTTCATCCGACATAGGAATTTTTTCGTCTTTGCCCATTGCAAAATTTGAATACATAGCGTAATCAAGATATTCTGCTGCAAAATCATAGCCCGACTCGGACGAAAATCCGCCGAAGGTTTCACGCGCAAGCTGCATTGTTTTTCTGTACCAGTCCGCGCTTTCCTTGCGGTTTGTAGGATGGTTTTTGTCGTAGCATTTAAGAAGGGGCAAAATTGTAATAACATCAATATAATGAATGCCTTCAAAGCCGAGCGCTTTAATTTTTTTCTGATTTTCGGTTTCAAATTTTTCATACTGGCGCTGCGGACAAATTTTATACGGTCTGCCGCCCGACCAGCAGTAGGGACGAGCGTGAAGTGCGCCGTCTTTGTTTTTTAAAAGATATTCCTTGTCAAAGCAGTCTGCAATTGTATATGCGGCGGTTGCGTCATCGTGGCAAACAATTCCGTATCCGTCGTTTTTAACATTTTTGATAAGCTTTTTTAATTTTTCTTCGCCTCCGAGACGCTCGTCAACCGGGAAAATCTGCGGAAAACGTCCGTCGTGACCGCCTATGTTCCAGCCGACAAGGCAAAATTCCGCGTCTTTAACGCCTTCTTTTTTGAAAGCTTTTGAAATATCTCCGACACGGTCAAAATTGCACGCAACGTGCATTTCGGGCTCGGTTTCGGGCGTTTGATTTTCAACAGGGCTCGGCGCAGGCTTCCAGCCTTGGCGAATTCTGACCTCAATGCTGTCTGCTGCTTTTTTAAGCCTTGAATCCTTTGCCGCTCTTTCTTTAAGGGGCAAACAGCCTGTGCTTAATTTATATTCGCGGTATTTTCGCGCCATTGCCGAATAGCTTCCGTCCGAAAGATTGTAAAATTCCACGCGTATGTCGTCATACGGCATATCGCAGTCAATGTAAAATCTTGGATATGTATAATAAACGTTATTATTTACTCCCACTACCATACCAAAATCATACTGCATACCTGTGATGATTGCCAGTATACCGGTTTTTCCTTCATTCATACCGTAGCAGGTGACAAACGAAAAATCTTCTACCGATTCGGTATCCTCTCTTTCTTTGAAAAATGTCTGCGCCGTTCCGGATAAGCACATATCGGTTATAAAATATCCCTCGTCACCGGTGTTTTTTACAAAATAATCATACAAAAAATCAACATACTCAACGTCTTTTGAAAACGTTTCTTTTTCAAGATACGCTATTTTTTTGTTATCTTTGTCGATAATTTTTGCGTCAACTGTTTTTATGCCGCCGTTTGCAAGCTTAAGTCTCGCTTTCATAAAAATCCTCCATTATAATAAGTAATTTTGTAATTTTATTGTACATTATTATAATTTTATATTCCATAAATTTTCAAACTGTTTTTTGTAAAAAATAAACTTTATTATGCGGATTAATAAATATTTATTAATTCTTGTTGAATTTTTTGTGGGATTGCTGTATAATGATATAAACTTTAAAATTTTTTGAGGAGTGTAAAATATGAAAAAAGGAACAATTGTTCTGATTGCAGTGATTGCAGTTATCGTCATTATTGCATTATCATGCATCGGAACATACAATTCGCTTGTTGCGGAACGTGAAAATGTTGACAATCAGTATTCTATCATTGATACGCAGCTCCAAAGAAGAATTGACTTAATACCAAATCTTGTGAATACGGTTAAAGGCTATGCCGCACACGAGAGCGAGGTTATCGGTGCGGTGTCTGATGCAAGAGCCCGTCTTGCGGGAGCAGGTACAAAAGAGGAAAAGGCGGCTGCCGATACAGAACTTACAAGTGCGTTGAGCAGACTTTTAATGGTTGTGGAAAATTATCCCGACCTCAAAGCTGACACGCAGTTTACGGCGCTTACAGATGAGCTTGCAGGCACCGAAAACAGAATTGCCGTTGCAAGAAAAGACTACAACGACGCGGCAAAAAGCTACAATACAAAGATAAAAACCTTCCCGAAAGTGATAATTGCAAATCTTTTCGGATTTGAAAAAGCAGATTATTTTCAAGCTGACCAAAATGCAAAAACAGCTCCGCAGGTTAATTTTTAAGAGGCACTTATGAAAAGAATTGTTTTAGTTTTAGTAAGCATAATTTTGGTTTTCTCGTCCGTTTGCGTATTTGCCGAAATTCCGCAGCCTACAAGTAAGTTTTATGCGGCGGATTACGCCGATATTTTGTCGGACGAAACCGAAAGCTTTATTGTTGCGCAGTCAAAGGCACTTTGTGATGCAACAGAGGCGCAGATAGTTGTTGCGACTGTTAAAAATATGGACGGCAAAAATGAGCGCGAATACGGT
>JALEIO010000121.1 GCA_022769845.1 Oscillospiraceae bacterium | reverse complement strand
TCCGTAACCTAAAATTATTTTTGCATTATATAACTTGTTTACGGCGTCACAAAGCTTGGTATTTGCAGCAACATCCGTAAAATATGAATCTGCCGCGAGCACAGTTGAAAAAATTAAAGCAATTGCTGTTATAATTGCAGTAAAAGTTAAAATAAAATGCTTTTTCATTGCAATTCTCCTTTTTATGCTTAAACATTTAACATAAGCGGACAGAAAATTAATTTCTGTCCGCCAACAAGCCCGATTAATACATTACTACCGTTCTTACAAAATTGAATTTAAGTGCGCCGAAGTTTATTGTATATGAAGAATCCGAAGTATTTCTTTCAAACATTTCGTCTGTTGTGATATTGTGCATATCGTATAGATTTGTCAAATATTCAAATCTTTTGTTTATCATATCAACAGTAACTTCGTTAAAGGACGAGCCGAAAAATCTCTTGCCCATAGAATTTACCAAATCGATATAATATAAAATGTGGTTTGGTAAAATATTTGCAAATGCTTCATATTGCTCTTTGGTAATGGTGCCGTCATCTATTGCTTTAACAAATTCTTCATTAGCATCGTCTAAAAGTATAACAGCCTCTTTCAAGATTTCATAATAATCATTGGTTGATTTAAGACTATATCCCGATTTTACAAGTTCCAATTCGCTCGATTTTGCACCGTTTAAAAGGTTTTCGGGAGAAATAAGCTCCATAAGCTTTTTGTAGTTTTCGCTTGTGTTCCAAACCTTGTAAGCTGTATTTTCATACTTGTTAATAAGATCGTTATACATTGGAATTATAACTGCGGATACAGGATTAACCGAAAGCTCTACCGAACATTTTACAACACCCGTTCCCAAAGTTATGGCATCATTAAGCTGTTTAAGCGAATCACTTTTAGCTGATGCAAATATTTCAAGCTGCTCGGAATTTGAAAGGTATTTCTTGTAATTTGCAGGAACCTTTGCGGAAACGTCTGCATATTCAAGACCTTCAACCTCGTTTTTAAGCGCTCTTATAACATCCATTCTTTCAGCTGTAACGGTAATCTGCGATAAATTTGACATTTCTGTGATAATATCGTTTACAAAAGTATTTGCATCCGCACCCGAAGGAACGTGGCTGCTCATAAGACTACGCAAAAATTCTTCGCCAAAGATTTTTGTATAGCTCAAAACCGATTTATATTTCAATATGTTCTTGTCGCTGTCCAAAATGTTGTTATCCTTAAGCTTGTCAAGGTACTTATTCTTTATATCCTGAAATTCAGTAAGTTCAATGAAGTTTTTGTTTTTAAATATGAAGTCTTTAACAGTGTCAAGGTAACGAACGTCTGAATTATACGAAATTGTCGCCGTTCCGGTTTTGGAAAGCGTTGTGTCAGTAAGATTAAACGACATTTGTTTCCAAGCAGGTCTTAAAACCTTATCCTCATTTACCACTGTATCAAGGTCGTATTTTTCTATATCCGGCAGCGCATCTGATGCATACCAGAAATCCTGCGGTATTTCGTGACGGTAAGCAGTGCCGTCCCACGCTGCATACGGCGCTCTCCAATATCCATACTCGTAAACGCTCGGCATTTCATTAAGCGATGCAGAAATTTTCTGACCCTTCTTTACGGTTATTTGCGCTTCTGTACTTCCAAAGCCATCCATAAACGTAAGCATACATCCTTCGGTAAACACAGGTGCAAGCGTCATATCGCTTGTTACTTTTTTGTCATCTGTGGGATAAATTATTGTACCGGTTGAAGAATCAACCCAGTAATCAACAGCGTAAACTTTGCCGCCTTCCTCTTTTCTTACATTAGTCGGAAGCTTGATTTCATCCCCATAAACAGCTTCATAGCCATCATTTTTTTCACCGTCAAATTTAATTGTCGGGTCATCGGGATATTCAAAGGTTAAAACCTTTGAAATTCTGTCATAGTAAACTTTCAAAACAAGAGTGCCGTCAGCGGCAACGACGCCCGAAACAACACTTTTAACGGTATTAAGCGTAAACCCTGTTTTATTAGGAGTTTCTGCACTTACTTCATAACCGATAACACCGGTGTAAGTGTCTTCGGAAACAAGACTGTAGGTTTTATCAACGTTTTGTTCATAAACTTCCACGGTATATTCAGCCATACCTTTTGAAGACGATGAAGATGAAGAACCCTTGCCTGTTGAAACAGAAAATTCGCCTTCTTTATATTTTGCCGCAGTGTTTTCTCTTACATTTGCAAAAGCTTCTTCACTGCGATAATTGTCAAAGTAAACCACGTTATTAAGATTATTTACAACAATACCGCCGCCAACCGTAGTTGCAGTAAGACGAACATACGCCGCACCTCTTACCAGCAAACGTCCGGTAATGTTAACGTTTGTGAGCATAACCTGTGTTTCGTTTGCACCTTCGCCGATAACCAAATCGCCGTTGATTGTAACGTTTGTAAGGCTTACCGCTTCGGTGTTAATCATAACGTTTCCGTCATAGTTAATGCCCGATCTGAAACCGCCTGTTGAAAAATATGTTTTAAACATATTATACATCATCTGCGCAAATTCTGCCCTCGTTATGTAATCAAGCGGCTTAACTTCGCCCATTTCGTTACCGTTTATATAGCCGTTTTCAGCCATTGCCGCCATAGAATCAAGCGCCCAGTCAGCAATGTC
>JALEIO010000114.1 GCA_022769845.1 Oscillospiraceae bacterium | reverse complement strand
GGATATAACATTGAACAGGTTGTGACAAAATATGCGGATGTTACGAAAGCTGAAAGCGATATTTTACTTCCGTTTTTAATGGATAGCACTGACGGCAGATTTATTAAGGTGTTCTTGGTAGATACGCTGACAGATATGAATCCACTGTATAAAGAGGTTTGCTATAATTAATCGATAGGAGTTTGTATTTATGACAAAACGTATATCGGCATTGTTGTGTGCAATTATGTTGTTTTCGGCAGGCTATACAACCTCGGAGGCGTATGCCGCAGGGTATATCAACGTATGCGGAGAACAAATCAGGCTGGCAGAGGATCCGATTATATCAAATGATAATATTTACTATCCGATAGGAGAAGTTGCGCAGATTTTGGGGATGACTGCAGACAAGAATTCGGACGGTTCAATAGTCACCGTTTCGGTAAACGAACATACTGCTGAATTTTCAGCAGGCAGCGAAACGGCTGTGATGGATTTAGTCACAATTCCTGTATCAAGTCTGTTTGGTCGCGGAGGAGATGTGTTTGTTGAGGAAGCGTTTTTCTTAAATTATATGAAATATATGGGCTTTCCATGTGAAAAAAACGAGCTTCTGACATTTACATCGCTGCCTGAAATCATTGTTCCGGTGCAAAAAGAAACCGAGGATGAGTTTTACACCAAACTTGAAAGAGACGGTGTATTGATAACCGAAGACCAGTTGTATAAGGCATCGGTTGTCGGAGGAAGAAATTTGGAAATCACACAGGTGCAGCTAGATAAAGATGAGATTCCAAACTGTGATAAAGCACTTCAGATTAAGGTGTTGAATGAACCTACGGCAATATATGATTATCAATTACGTATAATTCCAAAGGCTGATATTCCGCCGGAACGCTTCGGAGTAGTGTCGTACTGGGCAAAGGCGGTGGATATTTCGGACGAAACCGGGTATGCATATGTGGGACCGTGTTACGAGCAGAATTTTGGTGATTACAAAAAGGCGGGAGTGGTAAACCAAGAGATAGAGCCGGACGGCAGCTGGAAAAAGTATTATATGTTATTATCATCGAAGGATGACAGCTATTTGGCGTCAAATTCTCGGTTTAATATGCGTTTTGGTTACAAACCGCAGACCGTAATGATTGCAGGCTTGAGAGTTGAATTGCTTAAATCGGACTATACAAAAGATGATGTTACCTACTTGCCGACAACAGAAAATACATACAGAGGCAGAGAAGATAACGCGCTATGGCGTGATGAAGCTTTTAAACGTATAGAACAAAACAGAAAAGCTGACATTTCGGTAAATATCAGAAATGAGGAAGGAGAACCCATTGAGAATGTCGGTATTAAGGCAGAAATGATTAAGAATGAATTTTTATTCGGAACTGCAGTTCATAATACCTTTTTGCAGTCGGGAACAAGCGAAAATGCAAAAAGATATGCACAAGAGGTTCAAAATCATTTTAATACCGTGGTTTATGATACTGCCGGAAAATGGCCGACAATAGAAGAAAACAGAGCCGTATATGCAAGTGGTATTTATAATTGGGCGAATGAAAGAAATATAAACGTCAGAGGACACACACTTTTTTGGGATAACTTAAATTACTATTCCGACTCTTTTAAACAGGCGTGGAATTATATGTCGAATGATGAACGTTTTTACAGGGTAAAAGAGCATATTAATTCCAATATGACATATTTCGGTAACAGAATACCGCAGTGGGATTTGCTTAACGAACCTCTCGCAAACAGAAATTTATTGAATATGATTGGAGTTGAAAAAGCGGCAGAGCTTTTTAAACTGGCAAAAAAAATAGCGCCGGAGGTTTCATTATATGTTAATGAAACCGGTATAAACGGCAATCATTCAAATTGGTTTCAGGTAAGAAAGCTTAAAAGCCTTATAACCAAGCTTACAGATAACGGCGCACCGATAGACGGAATAGGAATTCAGGCGCATTGCGGTACTGCTCTGCGGTATCCCCAAGAGTTTTACAATCAACTGGATTTTTTGGTAAATGACAGCAATGTCAATGAAATTGCTGTAACGGAATACGATTTTACAACAGATGATGAGACATTGGCGTCGGATAATTTGAGGGATATGCTGATTGCCGCATACAGTCATCCTAAAGCTACGGCATTTTTGACTTGGGGATTTTGGGATAAGCAGCATTGGAAGAAAAATGCGCCGTTTTTTTATGACGACTGGAGTGAAAAAGAGGCACTTCAGGTTTGGGATCATTATGTAAACGGCGAATGGAAAACTTCTGTATCAGGAAGCAGCAATTCAGACGGTTTATTCAGTTTTCGCGGTCACAAGGGAGAATATCTTCTTACTGTAACAGTCGGAGGCAGAGAGAGCAGTGCTGTGTTTGATACAAGAGGCGAAGGCGTTATAAATGTAACGGTCGGAGATGTTATAACAATATTGCCGGACAGTGTACCGGATAAGAAAGCAGAGCTTAATCAAAATGACTATCTTAAGTATCGTTCGGATTACAGCGTGCTTAAAGACGGTGAAATAACAGGTTCGGGCGCGCTGATGCCGGTGTATCAGCAGCCGGAGGAATATGACCAAAGTATTATTATCGGCAAAACAGAGTCTTGGAATAAGGTGGATGTAACTGATAATTTTGATGATTACGGGATAGACGGAAAGGACGAAAACGGACGTTATATTAATCCGGTTACCAATGAAAACGTCTTGGGAAAATGGTATGGCTTGGACGCATACGATAAGCGCGGAACGGTCATACAAAAGATAGACGATAAGTATTGTTTGAGTTTTGCGCGGCAGATGTCTCCCGAAGTTGTACGAAGCTCAATAAGCCGTATTTTAAAGCCTAACGGATTTCCTATAGATATGTCCGATACGGCATATAGCTTTAAAATCAATTTTAATATACCGTACGAAAACGGTGCAATAGGAATACGTTACGGAAGATATGCAGAGTTTTCTTTGGCCCGCACAGCCGACGGAACGGAGTCCGAAACAATTGCCGGAATTTATTCCAATAATCAGAGCTGGGCTAACCCCGTGCTCAAGTATGGGCCATCGGGAAAAATTGTACTTGACGAAAATAAATGGTATGAGCTTTCTCTAACAATTATTCCTAAAGGCAACGGAAGTCTAAAGCTTTTCGGAATTCTTAAGAGCGATGGCAAGGCACTGCCGTTAATTACGCAGGATGTCTGTTATGGTGAGGATTTGCGTTTCTTAAATGTAGATGTAAAGTCATATACGGACGAAGGTTATACTCGGCGTGTTTTTGACTTGGATGCTGTTTCATTTAAAGAAACGGTATATAAGCCATATGCAGACATTGAAGGAAAAAATATTATATTTAGCGGCAATGCGGGACTTATGGCAGCAGCGGCGGTTTATGATAAAGAAAGCGGAGCTCTTTTGGAGGTTAAAACAAAAACTATTACGGAGGATTATACCCCGACAGTTATTACATTGGATACGGAATTAAACCGCGATATTTATGTAAAAGCTTTTTTGTGGGCAAATAATATGTCTCCTGCGGTACAATATTATGAGTGGAGGGAATTATGAAAAAAACAGCTTTAATATTAATACTGATTTTGCTTACAAGTTATATACCATCGTATGCGGCAAATGAATTTGTCTTAAAAATAGATGGAATGGTTACAGAACTGCAGCATAAACCGGTTATAAAAGAAAATGATATACTTCTCCCGGTTCGGGAGGTTTTTGAGAAGCTTGGAATGTCGGTAGAATGGGATGATGAAAAGGGTGAAATCATCGCATCTGCAAATGATTTTAAGTTTGTTTTAAAGCCGGGTTCTTCAGACGTACAAATTGATAAGGTTCCGGTAACGTTGAAGGAAGCGGTATATGCAGACAATGGCATTACGTTTGTCGGCACACAGTTGTTTGCTGATTATATGAAATATTGTTCCGAAGAAGCTTTTTGGGAGGATAAGAATACTTTGTGTCTTGTTAGACCTGAAATTAAGCCGGAAAAGAAGAAACTTGATCAGCAGGAGATATTGGCTTCGCTAACCGGAGGCGATGTTATTTTAAATATGGATAAGGTGTTTGCGGCAAAGCCAAACAGTGACAAGCTCAAACTAAAAACCGTGGAAGTGAGCGGTCAGCCATTTACCAAAGCCTTGCAGGCAGAAACTCTGGAAAA
>JALEIO010000097.1 GCA_022769845.1 Oscillospiraceae bacterium | reverse complement strand
TGTAAATTTAACACAAATGGTTTCGCAAAACCATTTGTTCAGTAAACATTATTTATGATATTCCTCATTTGCATTTATTTTGAACGCACGGTAAATTTGTTCTGCCAAAATAAGTCGCATAAGATTATGCGGAAAGGTCATCTTTGAAAAGCTCAAGCGAAAATCGGCTTTATTTTTCACGCTGTCGCAAATGCCGAGCGAGCCGCCTATTATAAAGGTTATTTCGCTCTTTCCCGAAAGCGCAATATCCGATATTTTCTTTGCAAAATCAACCGACGAAATGCTTTTTCCCTCAACGCACAGCGCAATCACATAGTCGTTTTTGCCGATATGCTTTTCAATTCTTTCACCTTCGGTTTCAAGCACAATTTGCATTTCTTTTTCGGTTGCGTTATCGGGAATTTTCTCATCCGCAAGTGTGCAGACCTCAAATTTGCAAAAACGCGACAGACGCTTTGAATATTCAGAAATTCCGTCCGACAAATATTTTTCTTTAATTTTTCCCACACAAATTATTTTAACTTTCATTTTCTTTTTCTCCATACGGCATAAAAGAGCCAAGCGATAATCATAAGTGCATTTGCTATTTTGACAAAATATCATTTTCAAGCTGCGAAGCAAATGAAACCGCATTGTTTCCGAAACGTCTGCGTATTTCATCAATCGAGCTGTCAAAACTTTCAAGCTTTTTGTCCTGCGTTTTGCCGGTATCAAAAAAACTCATCTGCTCGCAATTTTTCTCATCTTCAAAATCTGCCGCCGTAACAGTAAGCATTCGTATAGGATTTTCAAAATTCCAATTCTCGCTGATTATTTTAAACGCCGTTTCAAACAAATCTCGTTCGGTATTTGTATAAAAATCAATTTTTTTCCTGCGCGAAATAGATTTTAAATCTGTATCCTTTATGGTCACGCACACATTTTTGCATTTATATCCTTTTTTGCGAAGGCGCGTCGAAACGGTGTCGCAAATAAACGTAAGCGCTTTTTTCACGTCCTCTTCGCCGATAAGATTTCGCTTAAAGGTATGCCCGTTTCCAATGGATTTTTCCTTTTCGCGCTCGGTTACAACAGGCGAAGTATCCAGCCCGTTTGCGCAAATATAAAGCGTTTCGCCCATCTTTCCGAGAAGCTTTACAAGCGTGCTTTTTTGCGAATTTGCAATGTCGCCGATTGTTCTTATTCCCACTTTTTCAAGCTGTGAAAGAGTTGCACGCCCGACAAAAAGCATATCGGACGCAGGCAGAGGAAAAACAACATCCTTGTAATTTTCTTTTGAAATAACCGTTATCGCGTCGGGCTTTTTATAATCGCTGCCAAGCTTTGCGAAAATTTTATTGAATGACACACCTATTGACACGGTAAGATGCGTTTTTTCCTTTATTTCATTGCTGATTTTCTGCGCAATTTCATAGCCCGTTCCGAAAAGATTTTGGCTTCCCGTAACGTCCAGCCACGATTCATCTATGCTGAAAGGCTCACCCATATCGGTATATTCGTAATAAATTTCGTTGATTTTGTCTGAATAATATTTGTACTTTTCAAAATGCGGCGGCACTGTCACAAGGTTTGGACATTTTAATTTTGCCTGCCAAATTGTTTCGGCGGTTTTGACATTAAATTTTTTCGCCGCTTCATTTTTGGCAAGAATTATTCCGTGCCGGTCCTCGGTGTTTCCCGCAACCGCCATAGGAACATTTTTTAAATGCGGCAAATCAAGACATTCCACCGATGCGAAAAACGAGTTTAAATCACAATGCAGAATAACTCGGTCAAAATTATTTTTATCCATAATTTATTCTTCCCTTGCGCTTTCAAGTTCTTCTTCAAGATTTTCAAACGTTTTGTAAAGCGTGTTCTGACGCTCGTTAAGCGCTCCAAGCGTTTCAAAAAGCTCCTGGCACTTTTCCAAATCCGCACCGCTTTCGTTAAGAAGCTTGTTTGTGATTTCTATTTCTTGCTCAACGGCGAGAATTTCCTCCTCGCACGCTTTCATCTTTTTTTCAAGGCTTTTTATCTGCGACTGTTTTTTCTTATTTTCAAAATAGTCGTTTGATTTTTTCTCCTTTTCAAAAGCTTTTACGCTTTTTTCGCCAAATTGCTCCTTCTTTTCAAGATAATAATCGTAGTTGCCGTCAAAAACCGCAATTCCGTTTTCGTTAAGTTCAATAATTTTTGTTGCAACCTTGTTTAAAAAATATCTGTCGTGCGAAACAAAGAAAATAGTGCCGTCAAATTTTTTTAAAGCTTCATCCAGTTTTTCTTTTGATGCAAGGTCGAGATGGTTTGTCGGCTCATCCAAAAACAGCGTGTTGTCCTTTTCAAGCATCAGCACCAAAAACGCAAGCTTTGCCTTTTCGCCTCCCGACAGACTGTTTACTTTTTTAAAAACATCATCGCCGTAAAAATTCATCGAACCCAAAAGCGTTCTTATTTTGCTTTCTTCAAACCTCGGGTGTCGGTCATAAATCTCGTCAAATACCGTTTTATCGCCGCTTAAAATGTTAAGCTCCTGGTCATAGTAGCCGATTTCAACATTTCTGCCGATTTCAAATTCACCCGTATAATTTTTGTAAAAACCCAGAATTGTTTTCATTAAGGTGGATTTTCCCGCGCCGTTATCCCCTATTAAAGCCGCCTTTTCGCCGCGCAGTATTTTAAAATTAACGTTTTTCATAAGCATACGCTTTTCGCCTTTGTTTTCAACAAAAACGCTTAAATTTTCGGCATTTAAAACCTCTTTGTACGACGGATATTCAAAATCAAAATTAAATTTTGCGCAGTCGTTGTTTTCGACAGGGCGTTCCAAAAGCTCCATTTTATCAAGCTTTTTCTGCCTGCTCTGCGCCATTTTGGTAGTGGAGGCGCGCACCAGATTTTTAGCAACGTATTCCTCCAATTTTTTTATCTCGGTCTGCTGCTTTGCATACGTCTTTTTCTCAATTTCAAGATTTTTTTCTTTTTGCGCAAGATATGCGGTGTAATTGCCCGTATATTTTTTCATACGAGTATTTTCAATTTCATATATGGCATTTACCGATTTATCAAGAAAATAACGGTCATGGCTTACTGTTATAATCGCGCCGCGGTAGGTTTTAAGATACCCTTCCAGCCACTGCATTGTCTTAAAATCAAGATGGTTTGTAGGCTCGTCAAGAAGAAGAATTTCACGCTCTTCCAAAAGAAGCTTTGCAAAAGAAAGTTTAGTTTTTTCGCCGCCCGATAATTTTTCTGCCTTCATATTAAGGTCGAATTTATCAAATCCCATACCGGTTAAAATGGTGTTTATTTTGGTTTTTATCAAAAAACCGTCTTTTTTTTCAAACATTTCGCTTTTTTTAGCGTATAAATTCAAAAGATTATCGCGCGTTTTTTCGTCATTTTCCGCCGCAATTTCTTTTTCAAGACGGCGCAAATCCTTTTCTATTTCAAAAACGGGCGCAAAAACGCTTGTCATTTCCTCCATTATTGTGGTGGTCATTGCCTCGCAGCCTGTCTGACGCAAAAATCCAACCCTCGCGTCCTTTGCCGTTTGGCACACGCCGCCTTCATACGGCATATCACCCGATATTATATTTAATAATGTAGTTTTTCCGCAGCCGTTTTTGCCGATTATTCCTATTCTGTCATTTTCGTTTACAGAAAAGGTTATATCGTTTAAAATTTCATCAACGCCAAAGCTTTTTGAAACCTTGTTTAACTGTAAAATCATTTTTTAAAGCTCAAAGTCCTTTCTGTCAAACTTTTCGAGTATAACCGTTTTTTTTCGTTTGAAATTACACTTGAAAATATCAAATTTATATTTTCTGCAAAGATAATCCTTTTTTACCTCACCTTTTTTTGAGCACATAACATTATCTGAATTTTCAATGTGCGACGCATATTCACAGTAAAAGCATTTCGGATTGTCCACGCCTTTAAAAATCATTTTCATCATTCCTTAAACTTATTCAATATACATTTTATCACACTTTTTTAAAAATTACAACACAAAAACAAATTATGAATAACTTTAAGCTAATCCACATATACATTTACCATCAAACATATGCAGGAGGAAAAGAAAATGGACAGTATTTACAATGATATAAGCACTCGATGCGGCGGTGACATTTACATCGGCGTCGTAGGCCCTGTGCGCACGGGAAAATCAACGTTTATAAAAAGATTTATGGATCTTTTGGTTATTCCCAATATAAACGACGCTTACAAAAGAGAACGTGCAAAAGACGAGCTTCCCCAAAGCGGAGCAGGCAAAATGATTATGACAACCGAGCCAAAGTTTGTGCCGAACGAGGCTGTAAAAATTTCGCTTGCCGACAACGCAGCATTCAACGTTCGCCTTATAGACTGCGTGGGATATATTGTTGACAGCGCAACCGGTCATTTTGACGAGGATATGCCCCGAATGGTGAAAACTCCGTGGTCTGACGAGGAAATGCCGTTTGCAAAGGCAGCTGAAATAGGCACAAAAAAGGTTATCAACGAACATTCCACAATTGGTATTCTTGTTACCACTGACGGCACCATAACCGATATTGACCGTCCCGACTACATAAACGCCGAAGAGAGAGTCGCAAAGGAATTAAAAGCGATAAACAAACCGTTTGTGGTTGTGGTAAACAGTGTTAATCCCGGCGGCGACGGGGCAAGGCGTGTGAAAAATGAAATCGAGGAGAAATATAATGTTCCGGCAGTGTGCGTAAACTGCGCCGAGCTTACAAAGGAGGATATAAACAGCATAATGGAAAATATTCTGTTTGAATTTCCGCTTACCGAAATTTCGGTAAATCTTCCCGACTGGATTGACGCACTTGAAGACGAACACTGGCTTAAAAAGGATGTTTGCGCCTGCGTTTTAAATTCTATCGGCGATATAAACAAAATAAGCGATGTAAAAAAATTAAGCGAGCGTCTGAACGATTATGAAAACATAAACAGCGCAAAAATAGACGGTATGGCATTAAATACAGGCAGCGTAACAATAAGCGCAACTATGGGCGACAATTTGTTTTACAGAATTTTAGGCGAAAAAACAGGAATGGAAATTTCGGGCAGAGAGGCGCTTGTAGAGCTTATCGGCACACTTTCGGATACAAAAAAGAAATACGATAAAATCGCATATGCGTTGAACGAAGTAAATGAAAAAGGCTACGGCATTGTTTCACCCGGAATTGAGGAATTGACGCTGGAAGAGCCCGAAATAGTAAAACAAGGCAATAAGTTCGGCGTCCGCCTTAAAGCCTCCGCACCATCTTTGCATATGATACGAGTTGATGTGGAAACAGAAGTAAGTCCTTTGGTCGGAACAGAAAAGCAGTCGGAGGAGCTTGTAAAATATCTCTTGAACGAATTTGACGAATCGCCTACAAAAATTTGGGAATCCAATATTTTCGGCAAATCGCTTCACGAGCTTGTCAACGAAGGCTTGCACAACAAGCTTTATCGTATGCCGACTGACGCGCAGTATAAAATTCAGGAAACCTTACAGCGCATTGTCAACGAAGGCAGCGGCGGACTTATTTGTATAATTTTATAACATATGCACAAAACCGTCTTGCAATTAAATAGACTGCAAGGCGGTTTATGACGTTTTTTAACAAAATTCTTGCAAAATATATTTGCATATGGTAAAATACTTTATAATATAGCAATAATATAGCATAAAATAGCAATTTTATACACAAAGGAGAGCGAAATACATATGAAGGTTATAGATGTTCACGCACACGTTTTTCCCGATGCAGTTGCACAAAAAGCGGTGGATAACCTTAAAAATTATTATTCCTATACAATGCACGGAACCGGCACTTTTGATGACCTTAAAAAAAGCGCCGCCGAAGCAGGAGTTGAAAAGCTCGTTATTAACTCAACCGCAACAAAGGTTTACCAAGTTGAGGATGTCAACAATTTTACCTCGTCTGTGATAGGCGGCAATATAATCGGATTTGGTTCAATTCACCCCGATTATCCTGAAAAAGAAAAGGAAATTGACAGAATTATTTCGCTCGGACTAAAAGGAATTAAGCTTCACCCCGATTTTCAGCAATTTAACATTGACGATGAAAAAATGTTTCCCGTTTACGATTACGTTTCGGGAAAACTGCCGATACTTTTTCACGTAGGCGATATGAACAACGACTATTCAAACCCGATAAGGCTTGCAAGGGTTGTTGAAATGTTTCCGCATCTTACCGTTATTGCGGCGCACCTTGGCGGTTACAGTCAGTGGGCGGAGTCGGAGGAATATCTTATAGGAAAAAATATTTATATTGACACCTCCAGCACTTTCAGTGAACTTGACGATAAAGAAATAGTTCGGCTCATCAAAAAGCACGATATAAACCGTGTTCTTTTCGGTACAGATTATCCGCTTGAGCGTCACACATCCACCATTGAGCATACTCAAAGGCTTGATTTGTCAGATGACGCAAAAGAAAAAATATTCTATACAAACGCTTATAATCTTCTTTTCAAATAAAGAGGTAAAAATGAAATATAAAAATTTTATGCCCTATGCGCTGGATATGGCAAAAAAAGCATATGAAATCGGCGAAGTTCCCGTAGGAGCGGTGATTGTTAAAAACGGCGAGATTATATCGAGCGCACATAATGAAACCGAAAAGAACAATAATGCCACTCACCATGCGGAAATTCTTGCAATAGAGCGCGCATGCGGCTATCTTAAAAACAAATATCTTACCGACTGCGATTTATATGTAACGTTAGAGCCGTGTCCAATGTGCGCGGGCGCGGTTATAAACGCCAAATTGCGCCGTATTTATATTGGTGCGGAGGATAAAAATTGCGGTGCGGCAGGCGGAAAATTAAACCTTTTTGAAAAAGGAATGTTCAATCATACTCCCGAGGTGTATTTCGGGTTTTCATCAGATGAATGTGCACAGCTTTTAAAAGATTTTTTTGCAGAAAAACGTTAGGTCAAAATCACTTTAAATAAGACATAGTTAACGCAAAGCAGGCATAATATTTATTGAAAGGAATGAATATTATGCCAAAAAGGATTTTATCGTGCATTTTATGTATGGCGATTATTTTTACATCGGCATATGCGGCAGGCGAAACGGCAGTGCTTGAAGTAAGCGCGCCTGCAGCAATTTTAATGGAAGCGAGCACAGGAAAAATTTTGTTTGAAAAAAATGCGCACGAAATGCTTCCTCCTGCAAGCGTTACAAAAATTATGACAATTCTTCTTACAATGGAGGCGCTTGATGCGGGAAAAATAAAATACGACGATATGGTTATAGGAAGTGCGCGGGCAAAAAGCATGGGCGGCTCAACCATATTTTTGGACGAAGGCGAGGCGTTGAGCGTCCGTGATATGCTAAAGGGTATGGCGGTTGCGTCGGGCAACGATGCCTGCGTTGCAATGGCAGAGCATCTTGCCGGCAGCGTTGAAGAATTTGTGGTTTTGATGAACAAGCGTGCAAAAGAGCTTGGAATGAACGAAACAAATTTTGTCAACTGCAACGGTCTTGATGCGGACGGTCATAAAATAAGCGCGTACGATATAGCGCTTATGTCGCGTGAGCTTTTAAAGCACGACGATGTTTTTCAGTTCACAACAATATGGATGGATAGCCTTCGCGACGGCAAATTTACACTTTCAAACACAAACAAGCTGATACGTTTTTATAAAGGCGCAACAGGGCTTAAAACAGGCTCAACCTCCATTGCAAAAAACTGTATTTCAGCAACGGCAAAACGTGACGGTATGCATCTTATAGCGGTTGTTATGGGCGCGGAAACGTCAAAAAAGAGATTTGCCGACGCGTCTAATATGTTAAATTACGGTTTTGGCGCATACGGCGTAAAAAAAGTTGTGGAAAAGGGCGCACCGCTTGCGAATGTAAACGTTAAAAAAGGTATGAAAAGCAAAACCGAGCTTGTTGCGGAAAACGATTTTACATATCTTTACAAACGAAACGAAAAAGCAGATGTTCTGCCGAAAATAAACGCTGAAAAAGAATTTGAGGCTCCGATTGCAAAAAACACAAAAGGCGGAAGCGTTGAAATAGTATCGAACGGTCAGAAAATCAGCGAGGTAAACCTTGTTTTCAAAGAAGATATAGGCAGAAAAAAGCTTTTTACAGTTTATTTGTCACTGGTTGAAAGCTGGATAAAATCATAAAAATTTACGGAAGTGAAAAGATGAAAAAGGTACAAATCGGTAATGTAAAAATCGGCAGCGGCGAAAGAGTTGCCGTACAGTCTATGACAAATGTCAAAACTAAAAATTATGAAAAGTGCATTGAACAAATTTTGCAGCTCGAGGACGCAGGATGCGACATTATACGCCTTGCCGTTCCGGATTTTGAAAGCGCCGCGGCAATTTCAAAAATCAAGCCGAAAATCCATATTCCGCTGGTTGCGGACATTCATTTTGACTATAAGCTTGCGCTTGAATGTATGGAAAACGGCGTTGATAAAATCCGTATAAATCCCGGAAACATCGGCAGCGAGGACCGAATAAAGCAGGTTGCCGACAAGGCACGGAATATGAATATTCCAATAAGAATAGGCGTAAACAGCGGCTCGGTGGAAAAGGATATTTTGCAAAAATACTCCTCTCCTACTCCCGAAGCAATGATTGAAAGCGCCAAACGTCACATTGCAATTTTGAACAAATTTGACTTTGACAACATTGTTGTGTCGCTCAAAGCCTCCAATGTGAAAAATACTATTGCCGTTTATTCCCTTGCCGCAAAAACGCTTGATTATCCACTTCATCTCGGCGTCACAGAGGCAGGAACCTACCTTTCGGGGACGATTAAATCTTCTATTGCATTGGGAACGCTTCTGTCACAAGGAATCGGTGATACTATAAGAGTGTCGCTTACAGATGACCCTGTAAATGAGGTTATCGTTGCGCGTGAAATTTTAAAATCGCTTGATATGCTGGATAACTCCCCCACTCTTGTTTCCTGCCCTACCTGCGCGCGATGCAATATAAACCTTATTCCGCTTGCAAAACAGGTTGACGAGTATCTTCGCACAGTTAACAAAAATATTACCGTTGCGGTTATGGGTTGCGCGGTTAACGGCCCCGGCGAAGCAAAGGAAGCCGATATCGGCATTGCGGGCGGCGACGGCTGCGGACTGATTTTCAAAAAAGGAAAAATATTTAAAAAGGTTGACGAAAATACACTTTTTGAGGAGCTTAAAAAGGAAATTGAAAATATATAAAAATCCGAACTTTAAAAAGTTCGGATTTTTATTTTTATACTTCCATAATCACCGGCAAAATCATAGGTTTGCGTTTTGTTTGATGATAAATATGGTCGGAAATTTTGTTTTTCATATTGGTTTTAATTGTTGTCCAGTCGTGAACCTTATTGCCGACACAAGTTTCAATGCACTGCGAGGCAATGTCCTCAATTTCCTCCATAAGAGTTTCAGACTCGCGGACATACACAAATCCTCTTGAAATAACGGCAGGTCCCGACACAACCGAGAAATTGTCTGCCGAAATTGTAACAACCACAACAATAAGTCCGTCCTGCGCAAGATGCTTTCTGTCACGCAAAACAATATTGCCGACATCTCCAACGCCGAGTCCGTCCACCAAAACCTTGCCCGACGGAACGGTGCCGCTTATTTTTGCCTCATTTGCGCCAAACTCCAAAACCTTTCCTATGTCAAGAATTATAATATTCTTTTTATCAATTCCCATAAGCTTGGCAAGGTCGGCGTGAAGCTTCAAATGACGGTATTCTCCGTGAACGGGAATAAAATATTTCGGGCGCGTAAGCCCCATTATAATTTTGAGTTCCTCCTGGCACGCGTGACCTGAAACGTGCATATCCGAACTGTCGTAAATAACCTCGGCGCCTTTTTTGAAAAGCTCGTTTACAACATTTGACACAAGTTTTTCGTTGCCGGGTATGGGATTTGCCGAAACAACAACCAAATCATCCTTTGTAATTTCTACCTTTCTGTGGTCGGAAAACGCCATACGGTAGAGTGCACTCATAGGCTCGCCCTGACTGCCGGTAGTAATAATTGTAAGCTGGCTCGGACGGTATTTTTTTATATCATCAATATCAATCAGCACACCCTCGGGAATTTTTGTATATCCCAAATTCATAGCAACCTCAAGAATTGTTACCATACTTCTGCCCGACACAGCAACCTTTCTGCCGAATTTGTGGGCAGAATTTATAATTTGCTGAACACGGTGAACGTTTGACGCAAAAGTTGCAATGATAATTCTCTTTTTTGTAGATTCAAAAACGTGGTCAAGCGATGATCCAACCGTTCTCTCCGACATTGTATATCCCGGGCGCTCAACGTTTGTGCTGTCGCTCATAAGCGCCAAAACGCCCTCGTTGCCAAGCTCGCCGAGACGCGCAAGGTCTATCATTCTGCCCTCAATCGGCGTTGTGTCAATTTTAAAGTCGCCGGTATGAACGATTGTGCCGACAGGGGTTTTTATAGCGTATGCAACCGCGTCTGCAATTGAGTGGTTTGAACGTATTGCTTCAAAGGTGAAACATCCGATTTTTACAACGTCGCCTGCTGAAATTCTTATTAATTTTGTTTTGGACAAAAGGTTGTGTTCCTTTAATTTATTCTGAACAATTCCGAGCGTCAAGTTTGTACCGTAAACAGGAACGTTTATTTCGTTTAAGAAAAACGGCAGCGCACCGATATGGTCCTCGTGACCATGAGTTAAAACCACTGCGCGCACCTTGTCTTTATGCTTTATAAGATACGAAAAATCGGGAATTACAAAGTCAATCCCCGGCATTTCTTCATCAGGAAACGCCATTCCGCAATCCAGCACAACAATATCGTTTCCGTATTCAAAAGCGGTCATATTTTTTCCTATTTCGTTAAGTCCGCCAAGCGGTATAATTTTAAGTTTTGATTTTCTTGCCATACAAATACCTCCGTATTAAAAAGTTAGAAACACGCAAAAACACAAAGGCTTTATAGCATAAGAATATCGCATTTTGCTCTCTTATGACAAACCGTTCAAGCCTTTTAAGTTTTAACATATTAAGTTATTTTTCCGCACAACATTTTTGATAGCATTTAAATTATGCTATGTAAAGCTTTTTGTCACTAAATTCAAAGATGCCTTCGTCCGTCCAAAATAAATTAACCATATTATACCACAAAATTCCTTAATTGAAAAGGCTTTTTTTAAAATTTATTATTTTTGTAACATTACACTTTAATTATTGACTGTCTTTACATAATTATACTGGACAAATACAAAAAATAAGAGTATAATTTTTGTAGAGAAAAGAAAAAAAGGAGAATGATTATGGAATATTTTGTTTGTGACGATACGGTTGTTGTGCGAATTAAACGAGGAGAAGAAGTGTTATGCGAGCTTGAAAAGCTTTGCGACAAGCTTAAAATTACCGCGGCAACCGTTGAAGGAATAGGCGCGGCGGACAAAATAACCGTTGGACTTTACAACGTCGAAAAAAAAGAATATCACAAAAAGACGTTTGAGGGTGATTTTGAAATAACCTCGCTTTTGGGTAATATCTCAACCAAAGATAACAAGCCTTATCTGCATCTTCACATAAATTTTGCTGACGGTGATTTAAACGCTTTCGGCGGACATCTTAACGAGTGCAGAATTTGCGCAACTGCCGAAATTTTCATTAAATCGCTGCCCTGCAAATTAAAAAGATTTTACGATGACGAAACCGGGTTAAACCTTTTTTTGTAGGAATAATAAAAAAGCGTTTTTAACACATCAACCCCCAACCCCCAATCTTGGGGGCAGAACGGTTCGCTTTTTTGAAACAAGCTGATTGCGCACTTCTCGCGCGCAATTTCCTATGTTATAAAAAAATCCGAAGACAAGAAAAACCTTGTTTTCGGATTTTTTGATGTCAGCAGACAAATATTTCGAAAATATTTTTTGCACTCTTTGATGGTATAGGATTATCAAAATATTATTCTGCCCTGTTTTTTTCAATCATTTCTATAAGCTCGTCTGCGGTAAGATGCCCCGAAACAGTGAGCCTTTTCAGCTCGTAAAGCCCGTCGGAACGTCTGTTTGTACCTTTATCGCCCACCATATTCACAATCTCGTATCCTGCTTTTATTGCTTCGTTTTTCGTCCACTCGTTGTCAAATCCGTAGGGATACGCCAAAAGCGTGCAGTTTATTTTAAGACTCTGCTCGATAAGATATTTAGACTTTCGGATTTCGGCAACGGTTTCCTCATATGACATTTCCTTAAAACTTCGGTGCGAATGAGTATGGCTGCCGATTTCAATAAGCCCCGAATCCAGCATTTCCTTTGCCTCGGCATATCCGAAATGCGGATAAACGGTTTTGTCATTGTTAACCGAACCCGTAACGATAAAAATTGCCGCTTTCATTCCAAACTTTTTCAAAATAGGAAACGCATAGGTGTAGTTGCTCATATAGCCGTCATCAAACGCAATAATTATGCTTTTTTCGGGAATCTCTACAATTCCGTTTACATAATTTTTATAATCGTTATATGAAATTGCCGTATATCCAGCATTGTTAAGCGCCTGCATATGCTCGTTAAACCGCTCGGGCGTGATGTGCAAAAGATTGTCAGCGTCATTGTACTGCTCTGCAATGTTGTGGTACAAAAGAATAGGCACGTCGGTGTCGGAGGCCGCAAAAGCGTTTGAAAAAGTGACCGTCACAAAAATTGTCAAAAAAAGCAAAACTTTTTTAAACATTTTTTACCCTCCATATATATTTTGCCCAATTTTTAATTTTATTTCACAACAATATTTACAAGCTTGCCCTTTACGACAATAACCTTTATAATGCTCTTGCCGTTTGTAAGCTCTTTTATTACGCTGTTTTCAAGCGCGGTTTTCTTAATTTCGTCCTCCGAAAGATTTGCCGGAACGGTAATTTTTTCTTTGATTTTGCCGTTTATCTGTAATACGATTTCAACCTCACTGTCGATTGTTTTTGCCTCATCATATTTTGGCCACATTGTTTCGTCAATGGTTTTTTCGTTTCCGATAAGCGACCACATTTCTTCGGTAATATGCGGTGCAGTGGGATTTAAAAGCTGCAACAGAATTGAAAGCTCGCCTTTTGTTATGCTTGCGTCTGCATACATTTCGTTGATAAAGCTCATCATTGCGGCAATCGCGGTGTTGAACTTCATTCGGTCAATGTCCTCGCTCACCTTTTTAATCATTTTGTGAACGAGCGCTTCTTTTTCGGGACGAACTCCTCCTTCAATCATAATATCCTGTAAATTCCATACTCTTTCAAGGAATTTTCGGCAGCCACGAACACCCTGCTGCGACCACGGAGTTGCCTGATCGAACGCGCCGATAAACATTTCATACGTTCTGAAGGTATCTGCGCCGAACTCATTTACAATATCATCGGGATTTACAACGTTTCCGCGCGATTTTGACATTTTTTCATTGTTCTCGCCCAAAATCATACCGTGCGACGTTCTTTTCTGATACGGCTCTTTTGTCGGAACAACGCCGATATCGTAAAGGAATTTATGCCAGAATCTTGAGTAGAGAAGATGCAGTGTTGTGTGCTCCATACCGCCGTTGTACCAGTCAACGGGAAGCCAGTATTTTAAAAGCTCTTTTCCGGCCAGAACATCGTTGTTTGCAGGGTCAATATATCTAAGAAAATACCACGATGAACCTGCCCACTGCGGCATTGTATCGGTTTCGCGAACTGCTTTTTTGCCGCATTTCGGACAAACCGTATTTTTCCAATCTTCTGCTTTGTTAAGCGGAGATTCTCCGTTTTCGCCCGGCTCAAAATCCTTCATTTCGGGAAGCTTTAACGGAAGCTCCTCTTCGGGAATGGGCACCCAACCGCAATCGTCGCAATGAACCAGCGGAATAGGCTCTCCCCAGTATCTCTGACGCGAGAATACCCAGTCGCGCAGCTTATAATTAACCTTGCGCTTGCCGATACCCTTTTCTTCAAGATAATCTATCATAGCGGCAATAGCGTCTTTAACGTGTTTTCCTGTCAAAAATCCGGAGTTAACCAATACGCCGTCTGCAACATCGGTAAATGCAGCCTTCTGAACGTCTTCGCCGCCGGCTACAACCTCAACAATAGGGAGACCGAATTTTTTTGCAAACTCCCAGTCACGCTCGTCGTGCGCAGGAACTGCCATAATGGCACCGGTTCCGTAGGTTACAAGAACATAATCCGAAATCCAAATTGGGATTTTTTTGCCGTTCACAGGATTGATTGCTTCAAGACCTTCAAGACACACGCCTGTTTTTTCTTTAACAAGCTCGCAGCGCTCAAACTCTGATTTTTTTGACGCCTCCGCCTGATAAGCCTTAACCGCGTCCATATTTTTGATTTTGTCTTTATATTTTTCAATATACGGATGCTCCGGCGACAAAACCATATATGTAGCGCCGAAAAGCGTATCACATCTTGTGGTGTAAACTCTTATTTTATCATCACAGCCGTCAATGGCAAAATCAACCTCTGCGCCCTCGGAACGGCCTATCCAGTTTTTCTGCTGAATTTTAACCTTTTCAATATAATCAAGGTCATCCAAATCGTCAATAAGCCTCTGCGCATATTCGGTAATTTTGAGCATCCACTGACTTTTTTCCTTCTGAACAACCTCGCTGCCGCAGCGTTCGCAAACGCCGTTTACAACCTCCTCGTTTGCAAGGCCAACTTTACAGCCTGTGCAGAAGTTAATAGGCATTTTTGTTTTATATGCCAAACCGTGTTTAAAAAGCTGAAGGAAAATCCACTGCGTCCACTTGTAATAATTCGGGTCAGTGGTATTTATTTCCTTCGACCAGTCAAACGAAAATCCGAGCATTTTAAGCTGACGCTTAAAGTTTTTTATGTTATTTTCGGTTACAACCGCAGGGTGAATTTTATTTGCAATGGCGTAATTTTCGGTGGGAAGTCCGAAAGCGTCCCATCCCATAGGGAACAAAACGTTATACCCTTCCATTCGCTTTTTACGGCATATTATGTCGATTGCGGTATATCCTCTCGGATGGCCTACATGCAGACCGTGACCCGACGGATAAGGAAATTCAACAAGACCGTAAAACTTTGGCTTGGACATATCCGTTCCTGCCTTGTAGGTTTCGTTTTCCTCCCAGATTTTTTGCCATTTTTTTTCAATTTCTGAAGCATTGTACTGCATTTTTATGTCATTCCCTTCATAAATAAGAATTAGTTTTCTTCGATTATATATTCTGAAATATCCACTTCTTCCGCATCCGCCCAAAGATGCTCGATTGAGTAGAAATCTCTTGTTTCCTCAGAAAAAATGTGAACAACCACACTGCCGTAATCCATTAAAATCCAGTTTGCGGCATTAAAGCCTTCTTTTCCGATAAAATGAACGCCTACCTTTTCAAGTTCTTCGTCCAAGGCATCGGAAAGCGCCTTTATCTGCGTTGTTGAGCCGCCCGAGCAAACCACAAAATAATCTGCTATTGTGGTAAGCGGCGAAATATTCAAAACCTTTATATTTCTTGCTTTTTTGCTGTCCAAAACCGAAACAGCTTTAATCATCAAATCCTTTGATTCCATACCTTATTCCTTCCGTATTTTATGCGCCGATAACAATCAAAATATCTGCCGTATCTGTCTTTGACGGATTTACAACATACTTTTCCTCGCCTAAAATTTTGCATATTGTATTAACGTTTGCGGACGCTTTTTTTGCAATAATTTTTGTTTCGTTATATTCAACGCTGCCCGTGGAATGTATATCTTTAACCCTGTATCCCTTGCTCTCGAGCGCGCTTTTTATGCTTGACACATCCTTTTTTCCGCAGCTGCCGTCTATAATTTCAACATTTGCAAGCTTTTTTTCAATAAAGCTTGCGTCTGCACGCGTCATATCAACTTTTTCGGTTTTGTCCGAATCATCCGACATAAGAAGATTTCGTCTTGACACTTCAACGCCGTCAACCGACGAATTTTCACCGTCTATAAAATATTTATTCACAAGTTCCTTATTAAGTGCCTTATTCGCAACAAAATACGAACCGTAGGAGCGGTTTTCGGCAACTCCTTCAATTCCCATAATATTAATATTTTCACGCGGAACAGAAAGTGCAATAGTCGCATACTGCAAGATTTTGTTGCTGTCAAAGCTTGTTTTAACGCTTGACGCAACACTTGCAACAAGCTCGGGAAGCTTTGAAAAGTTTGTTATATCAAAAACCTTGTCTATAACTGCATAAATAAACTTTCTCTGCACCTTATTTCGGTCAAGGTCAGCGCCCGGATAACCCGAGCCGTCGTTATTCTTTCTGAAACGCACAAGCATTTCGGCTTTTTTACCGTCAAGAATTTGCTTGCCTTTTTGCAAATCTATATACAAATCCTGGTCGGGATCGTCATATTTCATTCTTATAGGCACATCAAACTCAACACCGCCGATTGCGTCAATAATACTTCTAAATCCTTTTATATCAACTAAAATATAGTTGTCTGCTTTAAGCCCCAAAACCTCTTCAACGGAAGTATAAACATTTTCAACTTTCGGCACAAGCTTACCGTTTTTAAACGAAATATATGAGGAATTTATCTTATGGTCAAGCTTGTTTGAAGCGACATACGTATCGCGCGGAATTTGTATCATATTAAGCGAGTTATTCGCTAAATTCAGCTGTGCAAAAATTATAACGTCTGTTCTGTATCCTTCCTTGTCAACACCTAAAATAAGCGCATTTACGCAAATATTTTCGTTTGTAAGCTTGCTTTTGTCGCTCGCTCGCACGCCGTATATCATTTGAGACCAGAAAAATCCGAATCCACCCGTTGCGATAAGCGCAAGAATAAGTGTAAACGAAAGCGTATTTTTCCAGTACGTTTTTATTCCCGAATTAGACAATTAAAATCACCTGCTTAAATAATAATTTCTCGTATCAACTGTGTTAAGATGCAAAAGCGAGCCTCTTTTCAGCACTGATTTTATGGTTATGTCAATCTGATAAACCAGCGCCTTGTCAAGGTCGGCGTGCGCAAGCTCCCTCAAATGCTCTACGCCTTCATAGTTTCTGAGCGGCTCGATTGCGTCCGCTATGTAAATAATTTTGGTAAGAAGACTCATATTGGGTTTGCCCACTGTGTGATAAAAAATTGCGTCATAAATTTCGTCATCATCAACACCAAACAAATCTTTTGCGACCTCCGCGCCCAAAAATGCGTGAATAAGTCCAACCTGCTTTTTTGTAACATCGTCAAGCCTTATGGAATACTTTTCGCACATATTAAACATTTCGTCCTTTGAAAAGTTTTTTGCGCAATCGTGCAAAAGCCCGGCAACTTCAGCTTTTTTTACATCTGCACCATACATTTTCGCAAGCTCCTTTGCCGTTTCGCACACCATAATTGAATGATTGAAGCGTTTTTCCAGCAGCATACCTTTAAGCTTTGAGCGCATTGAGTTTATATCCATTTGTTATTCTTCCTTTTCACTGTAAAGATTATGTTCAAAAATGTAATTTTCCACGCTTTCACACGTTAAATATTTTATGCTTTTACCCTCCGACACACGTTTTCGTATAAGCGTGGACGAAACATCAATAAACGGCATTTTTGCGTAACAGATTTCGGCGCCGTATTTTTTGTTGAATTCTTCAATGTCCGAAACAATATTTTCGTGCATGGAGTCAATTCTGTCAAACGCGATAAAAGCACACTCTCTCACAAGAAGGTCAAATCTGTTCCATTTTGTAAGATCGTAAAACGAATCCGCGCCTATTATGAAGAAAATTTTATCGCCGTTTTGTTTAAAATGGCGGACGGTATCAATGGTATAACAATAGCCTTGCTTTGAAATTTCAAAATCGCTGACCGAAAATTTAGGATTGCTGTTTGCCGCAAGATAAGTCATATCAAGCCTTTGCATTTTACCGCAGTTCACCTTTTTGTGCGGCGGATTTCCGTTCGGAACAAAAATCACCTTATCAAGCTTAAATTCGTCTGCCGCAAAGGACGCCATAATCATATGCCCGATATGCACCGGGTCGAAGGTTCCGCCCATTATTCCAATTCTATCAGCCATTTTTATCCTCTCTTATCTTGGCAAAACAATTTCTTTATAATCCTTTGATTCTCTGTAAATTGCAAACTTCGAGCCGATTACAATTACAGGCTCCGCGCCCACCGCATTTACAATTTCGTCACACGCAGAGCGCGTATCCATAAGCGAATTTTCCAAAACGTGAAGCTTTATAAGCTCACGTTTTTCCAGAGCGTCATCAATCTGCCTTATCATATTTTCGTTAATACCGCCTTTTCCGATTTGAAAAATAGGCGTTATTTTATTTGCAAGACCTCTCAAATATGC
>JALEIO010000081.1 GCA_022769845.1 Oscillospiraceae bacterium | reverse complement strand
CATTTTCATTGTTAAGACGCCCCCTTATATAATTTCGTCGGGGAGAACCGTTTGTTCAGCCTCGATTGCTTTATCCTTGCCCACAACGCTTATTCCCCATTCTTTTTCGATATAATCCTTCGGGTCGCCGCCGATTTTTGCCTTGCTGCCCACAATAACATTTTCGCCGATAATGGAATATTTTATTTGTGTGCCCGACAAAATTTTGCAGTTGGGCATAATTACGCTGTCTGTAATTTCGGCATATTCATCTATTACACAGCCGGTAAATATAACGCTGTTTTTAACCTTGCCTTTTATGCAGCAGCCCTCGGCGACAAACGAATTTTCAACGCTCGCGCTTTTTGATATAAAGCTGGGCGGCTGCGCATAGTTTCGGGCATAAATTCTTGATTTTGCGTCTTTTATTTTTATTCCGCTTTCGGGATTTAACAAATCCATATTCGCTTCCCAAAGGCTCTTAATGGTTCCTACGTCCTTCCAGTAGCCTTCAAACGAATAAGCGTACATTTTTTCTTTATCCTCAAGCATTTTCGGAATAATGTCCTTACCGAAATCGTTTGAAGATTTTGGATTTTCCTCATCTTCTATAAGATAGCTTTTCAAAACCCTCCAATTAAAAATATAAATTCCCATTGACGCTTTTGTGCTGTCGGGTTTTTTGGGCTTTTCTTCAAATTTGGTAATTTTGCCGTCCTCGTCAGTGCTCATAATTCCAAATCTTGACGCCTCTGAAAGCGGCACGTCAATAACCGCTATTGTGCAGTCCGCTCTTTTTTCCTTATGGTAATCAAGCATTTTTGCGTAGTCCATTTTATAAATATGGTCTCCCGACAAAACAAGCACATACTCGGGGTTGAACAAATCTATAAAGTGAATATTTTGGTATATTGCATTTGCCGTTCCTTTATACCATTCGCTTTTTTTGCTCTTTGAATACGGCGGCAGAATATGCGCGCCTCCAAAATTTCGGTTAAGTCCCCACGGTCTGCCGTTTCCGATATAGCTGTTAAGCTCCAGCGGCTGATACTGCGTGAGTATTCCCACCGTGTCGATTCCCGAAGTTACACAGTTTGAAAGCGGAAAATCAATAATTCTATCTTTTCCGCCAAACGGAACCGCAGGCTTTGCGGTCTGCTCGGTAAGAACTTTTACTCTGCTGCCCTGTCCGCCCGCCAGCAGCATTGCGATCCATTCTTTTCTCCTTATCACCATATTAAACACCCCACGTTATACATAACTTTATGAAAATCAAAGTTGAATTTTTTGTCTTTTGCCGACCATTTCGGCACGATTTTCCTTTTGAATAATTTTGTGAGTGCGATATAAAATGAAATATTTAAGTTTATTCTTTTTGCATTATTTTTTGCTTTTTGCCTTTTTAGTCTCCGCCTTTTTTACTGTTTTTACGGCATCTTTTCCGCTCTTTTCGGGCGCGGATTTTTTATCTGACTTCACAGCCTTTTTGGCTGCCTTTTCAGCTATTTTCTCAACTTTATAAAACGTTACCGACATTGGCGCGATTGTCAAAACTATGCTGTTTTCAAAGCCGTGCATACCTTCTTTTTCGCTCTTATACGATTTAAGACGCGCGGTTTCGCCGCCGTATTTTTTCAAATCGGACGAAAAAATCTGCGTATATTTTCCATTGTACGGAACGCCGATTCGATAGTTTGTCCTCTCAACAGGGCAGAAATTGCACACAACAATAATTTCATTGCCCTTTTTATCAATACGTCTGAAAGATACAATGCTTTTTTCGTAATCATCGCAGGCAATCCACGAAAATCCCGACCAATCGGCATCGTTCTGCCAAAGCGGAGGATTGTCAAGATAAAGCTTGTTTAAGTCTTTTACATAAGTCTGCATCTTTTTGTGCAAATCGTAATCAAGAATAAACCAGTCAAGCTCCTTTGAAAAATCCCATTCTATAAACTGCGCAAACTCATCGCCCATAAACATAAGCTTTTTGCCGGGATGCGCCATCATATAGCCGTAAAACGCCCTTAAATTACTGAATTTATCCTCATATTCGCCCGGCATTTTGTTAATCATAGAGCATTTGCCGTGCACCACCTCATCATGCGAGAGCGGAAGCACAAAATTCTCCGAAAACGCATAGGTAAGCGAAAAAGTAAGGTTATTGTGATTGTTTTTTCTAAACAATGGGTCGAGCGACATATATCGAATCATATCGTTCATCCAACCCATATTCCACTTAAAATTAAAGCCTAAACCGCCGTCGTAATCGGGCTTTGTAACCATAGGAAACGCCGTTGACTCCTCGGCAATTGTAAGAACGCTTTTATTCTTTTTAAATATTGCTTTGTTAAGCTTTTTAAGAAATTCAACCGCTTCAAGATTGATATTGTCGCCGTATTTATTCGGCTGCCAAGCGCCGCCGCGTCTGCCGTAATCAAGATAAAGCATTGACGCAACCGCGTCCACTCTTATTCCGTCAACGTGGAATTTGTCCACCCAGAAAACCGCGTTGGATATAAGAAACGACACAACCTCGCCCTTGCCGTAGTCAAAAATTCTTGTATTCCAGTCGGGGTGCTCGTTTTTTAAACTGCTCTGATATTCATAGCACTTTGTTCCGTCAAACTCGTACAGTCCGTTTTCATCTTTGGGAAAATGTGCACCAACCCAGTCGAGTATTACGCCTATCCCGGCCTCGTGACACTTATCCACAAATGCCATAAAATCCTTCGGCGTGCCGTAGCGCGGTGTAACGGCATAATATCCGGTAACCTGATATCCCCATGAAGGGTCGAACGGATATTCTGAAACGGGCATAAGCTCAATATGCGTGTATCCCATTTTTTTAACATACGGAACAAGCTCCTTTGCAAGCTCGTCAAAGGTTAAAAAGCTTCCGTCGCTGCGGCGTTTCCACGAACCGAGATGAACCTCGTAAATGTTAACAGGCTCCTCCAGAATATTTTTGCGCGAAATGCTTTTGCGATATGATTCGTCCTTCCATTCATATCCTTCAAGGTCGTACACCTTGCTTGCCGTTCCCGGGCGAATCTCGGTATGGTAGCCGTACGGGTCGCTTTTATAAACAGTGTCGCCGTTGGGTTTTTCAATGAGGTATTTATACGAATCATAAATTTTTGCGTCAGACGAAAAACACTCCCAAATGCCGTATCCGATGTTTTCCATTTTAATCGGATTTTCTCCCCAGTTTGTAAACTCGCCCGCAACAAAAACAGCGTGTGCGTTCGGCGCCCAAACTCTAAAAACATACCCTTCTTTTTTGTTTCTTATCTCTTTGTGACACCCTAAAAATTCATATGCAAAATCACAGCTGCCTGACGAAAAAAGTTTTAGATTATCACCTGTAATTTTGTTAGACACAAATTTGTCCCCCTTTATAAAAAAATTATGCACAAAGTATATGTTTATGACAAATTAAACGTCAAGTAAAAAGTATATCACACGTTTTGGTAAGATTTTGACATATTTTGTAATATCCGAAATTTAACGTGATTGTATATTATAATTATATAGCTAAAAGCCCTATGTGTCAAGGATTTTGGGATATATTTACTTTATATCCAAAGATATATTAAAGCTTTTATGCACATTTCATACAAAATGCGGATTTTGGGCAACATAAAGAGGTAAATCGCATAATAATAGTATAGCTTATGTAAAAACAATTTATAGAAGGTGTAAAGTGTGCAAAAATATAATTTATCAATTATTTCCAACGAAGCTTTATTTTGTGAAAATATCAAAAAAATCATCAGCAAGGGCAAAGATGAAGTTAAGCGAAAAGACATATTACTCTCCGTTTCGGCAAATAAAATTTTTTCGTCCGCTCCCAATGCGGCAAGATTTTTTCTTGAAAGCAATACCGATTTCTACACCGCATACGCCGTAAGAACCTCCTGCTTTTACGAGGATATTCTCGGCTGCATAACCTTTCTTGCGTTTTACAAAAAATCGTTTATAATCCTTTTTGATGACGCAAAAATTCTAAACAAAGGCGCACGCGACGAAATATCAAAAACACTTAAAACTCCCGTTATTGCTTTAGATTCTACAGCGCGCAAACGATTTTTGCGAAAAAGCGTTTTTTCGGTTTTGGAGAGCGGATTATTAAGCGAATATCAAAATTTTTATCTTGAGCACATATCGGGATTTTCAAAAAACCTCGCTGAAGCGCTCAAAGAAAAAAACGAGTGTTTAATGCCTCTTGCGCCGCATCTTATTTCGTCCGACAAGGCAAATATAGAACGGCTGTGTGCACTTATCGGCATTGATATTTTGGACAATATAAAAATTTTAAAAGAGCTTTGTATTGCTCTTGAGCTTTTAAAAGCAAGCAGTACAGACAAAAAATGTGCCGTTTCGGACGTAAAAGAAAGTGAAGAATCTCTTGCGCGGCGCATTTCGGAGCAAATTTATACATATTAAATTAAGCTTTGCCCGATATTGACTTTAACCTTGGTTTGTGATATAATTTTTTGTCGGGAATTGGAGGAAAAAACAATGTCGGGAACACTTACGGCAACCAAAAATGCCTCAAAAAATGAAAATATACAAAGCAATGCAGAAAATTTCAATCAGACAAAAAATCACACCCAAAAATGTGATTTTGAAAAACTGTATTTTTATTTCAGTCCGTTTATAACCATTCTGATTTTGCATATATTGCAGCTTCCGTATCATCACATAACAAAGGAAAATTTTGTTTTCTTCGTTGTAAAGGTTCTTATTTCCTGCGCATTTTACGGATTGTCGCAGTTCTTTTTTGCTGCGCTTTTTTCAAACAGGCTTATCGGCTTTTATATATCAAACCTAACCTTTGTAATTCTCGGCGCGGCGTCCTCTGTTATGATGACAATAACAAACTCGCCGCTTTTGCCGATAGATTTTGTAATGGCATCGCAGCTTAATAAAATAACCGGCTTTGTAAAGCTCCCCATAAAGCCGTATTTTTCGCTTGGTATTACGCTTTTTGTGCTGCATCTTATAATTTACACAAGCGCGTTTTTATATTGCCGCAAAAAGAAAAAGTTCAGCATAAAAAGCTATTTTAAAAACCTGATTATATTTTCTTTTTCGTTCGGTATTGTTTTTCATCTTGTTTGTTACAGCAAATTTTTTAAATATACCGTTCTTCCGAAAATCGACTGCAAAATTTCGGGATTTGACTCGGCGAACAACTATTTTTCCAACGGATTTATCCTTACGTTTTTCCCGCGAATAGGCGAGCTTAAGGTGGAAAAACCCGCCGGATATTCAAAGGAAACGCTTGCAAGCCTTGCCGATACTTATGCGGTTATGGACAACGCGGCAATTAAAAACAAACAGGCGGTAAACGTTATTGCAATACAGTGCGAAAGCTGGTGGGACCCTGCAAAGCTTGAAAATGTCACAATGAGCGAGGACCCGATGAAAAACATTCGTGCTCTGGGCGAAAAATACTATTTCGGCGAAATGGTGTCGCCCTCCTTCGGCTGCAACACCTGTATACCCGAGTTTGAGTATTTAACGTTTTTATCCACAAATCTTTTGCCCGAAGGCGGCTATCCATACAGTCAATATATCAGAAAGCCCATATATTCGCTCGCGCGTATTTTTAAGGACAACGGCTACAATGCCCTCGCCATTCACACCTACGACAAAAACTTCTACAACCGCAGCACGGCGTATCCTTTAATGGGATTTGACGCTCTTTTGGGCTACACCGACCTTGAAAATCCCGTTAAAAAGGGAACTTATATTTCGGATATGTACCTATCCGAGCAGATTATTGAAAAATATGAGCAAAGCATTGACAAACCGCTGTTTTTATACGCGGTAAGTATGCAAAATCACGGAAATTACCTTGTTCCGCGCTACGAAAGCTATGACGTTGAGGTAAACAGCGACGTACTGTCAGACGAGGATTTATCGGGGCTTCGCGAGGCGGTTCAGGGAATTTATGACATTGACAAGGCGTTTATGCACCTTGTAAATTATTTTAAAGATAAAAAAGAGCCTGTGCTTATAGTTATGTACGGCGACCATCTTCCGTTTTTGGGAATAAACAGCTCAACCTTTAAATCACTTGGCTTTATGGAGGGTGACAGCACGGAGCAAAACCCGAATATGTACGAAACGCCGTATATTATCTGGGCAAATTACGATATTTCACAGTTTGACATCAAAAAAAGAGTCGGTCCGCAGTATCTGGGCATAAATACCGTAAAAATGGCAAATCTTAAAACAAAACCGTGGCATTTTTCGTTTTTTGACGATTTTTACACAAAACACACCGTTTATCAGCACACCTCGGTATGCGATGAAAACGGCGATTATGCGCCTTACGGCAGCGTTACCGACGAAGAAATTGCAAACTATAAAATTTTGCAGTACAACTGCCTTTTCGGCAAAGAAAACTACGTTACGGGCAAAAAATAGGAGTTTCATATGAAAAAGCTTACAAACGCATTTGTTTACATTTTTGCAGCATTTCTTGCAGTAATTTTGGTGATGAATTTTATAAATCTGTCATCGGGCGCGGCTGTTACCGGATATACCGACATAATAATCGGCATTCTCTATTCTCTGCTTATTATGTCGCTTGCCGTGTGCATAAAAAAAGCAAACGACATAAGCGGCAAAAAGAAAGTTTTTGTGCTTTTAAGTATAATTTTTGCCGGTACGGCGGTCAGAATTTGTTATGTATATTTTGCAAAAACCGTTCCGATAAGCGACTACGACACAATGTATAAGGGTGCGCAGAGCGTTGCGGCTCTTGATTTTTCGTGCTTTGACAAATTTACATATTTTCACCGTTTCGTGCATATGACAACCTTTACGCTTGTTTGCGGCCTGCTTTTCAGAGTTTTCGGCGTGTCGGTTTTGACAATTCAGCTT